>NZLM01000022.1 GCA_002694245.1 Methanobacteriota archaeon | reverse complement strand
TGGGAGTATACATGCAGAGGAGATTTTTGATTGGTATCGCTCTTCTTTGTATACTTATTACAAGCACAAGTCCAATGATATCTTCTGTTTCTGGAGAGGACGAGATCTACAAGCCCGGGTTTGTTGAATGGAATGTTAACGACAATCATAGAATCTACATCAGTGGTCCCGCAAACGATGTTAATTTGACCAGGGATTATCTTGGTGCAACCATGGGTAATGTGATGATTAGGTCTGGACAAACAGCTTCGATAGGCCCATTGCAAATGCCACCACTCGAAATGGGATTCAATGGAACATTCGAAATCTCAACGTATGTAGCAGCCTATGTTCAAGCAGGAACAGGTCTACCATTGGCACAGTGCAGAACAAACTTCCCAGTAACTATTGAAACACAAGTAGAAATCGGAAACTATCTCTACACAGGGAGTGTAACCGCCAACGTTTACGAATCATCTGCTGATGCACACAATATGTCTACGCAAATTGAGATAGAAAATATCAGCGCTAGACCTGGAGAAGTGATATCCTACTCAATGACCGCTAGCACTGCCTGTCCAGCTAATATCAATATTGAATGGGGTGGTGATGGAGTAATGGCAGGAGGTATAGTCATTAAGGGCGATTTATTTTCACCAGAGGTCGAGGTCACTGTAGACGATTCTAGGTTAGCACATATCCAATTAGTTGCCACCCTTCCATGGGGCTTTGATGATCTGGATCAAGATTTTACCAAGATGAATATCTATGGCCCAGTTGAACCAGATGAAAAGAGAATCTACGATGAAGATATGAGGCCTGAGGGCTTCACCGCAACAAGTCCATACGTATCAAGAAATGATGACATGGGAAGACCTGCAAAAGTTTTCACAGGAATGAATGCTTTACCTGTGGGTGATAATGTACTGATAGTTTGTCTCAAAACAATAGACACTGGAGTAAATGGTATTGCTGGCAAAAATTGTGACCATGAAGGAATAATTCGGTTTAACGTAGAAGCCGATGAAGAACCAATTGCTAGCGCATTCCTTTGGCTATCAATTTCTGGATTTGTCTCGATTATTGCTTACCTATTCTCACAATTAAGGCAAGGCATTCTCCTTCCTCCGCCATTGATGGCTGCATTGGTCATAATGGCCTTACTTATGATTCCATTAGCTAGCAGCATACCGGATCTAGGAGGAGAATCAATACCCTCAAATGATACCAGGGCGCCGTCTTTTATTCTACACCAAAACGGAAATGGTTCAGTGTCGTTAGACGAATTACTCGATGGAAAGGAAGCAGTGATAATCGGAATAACTCTACCCGCATCCAGCAATGCTATCGACCAAACAAAACAAATTGAGAATGCTGTGGATCGGCTCGGAGATAGAGTTAGCGCAGTTCAAATTGTGACAGGTGAAAATGTTAGAATGGACGATTTACAAACGATCGCTGGCATCACAAATGCCTCGTGGCCTATTCTTATCGATGACGGTGAAAGCAGATTCGCTCAAAGAATGCCAATGGGAGTTTCTGACTCAATCGTTGTAATCGACTCATCCGGTCACGTAACCTTCTCATCCGCTGGCTCCGCTAGTTCTGAGGACATTATAGAAGCGGTAGACAGCGTAGGTTTTGGTGGTCAACAATCGATACTCTCAACTCTAGCATTGTTTTGGGGACCAGGTCTAGCAATGTTACTAGTTGCTCTACCAAGGAAGGCGTATGAGGCCCCTGAAGAGCCGCTAATTCCGGGTTCTTTGTGGGGTAGTGTTGCTCTTGCAGGCGGTTTAGGATTCCTGTTGGTGAATTTGATTCCAATGATAATGTCAATTTTACCAGTTGATAATGACTTCAGGACATGGATCGACATCGGTTTGTTGGTATGGTTTGTCTCTGCAGCAGTTAGAGCAGCAATGGTTGGTACGCCAAAGGAAATCAGAATAATCAGTCGCAATCTTCACTCATTTTATTCGCAAGGCTTCCAAAAGTGGAGGGAGGTCGAGGATGTAGAAAGGGACCTTCTTATTGGATTCTGGCTGGGTTGGTTTATCTGGTTAGCAAATCCTGCTATACTTACTCAAGGTGTAGTTGCACTAACATTGACTGGTGGTATATCATACCTATTTGGACCAATTATGCTTATTTTGCATATCCTTACTGCCGGACTGTTGACTCTAATCATCAGGTTTGTCGCATCTTGGGGCGGACCTTTGTCTAGGGCATTTGGGTCATTTGGCTCAGGTCCTTTCTCTCAAGCATTGGGTTGGGCACTGATTCCAATATCAGTTTGGGCACTTGCCAATTCTGTGATTTATGCAAGAAATATTGGTATGCTCTGAGTGTTATTTATGCCGAAAATCGATAGGACACACGTACCTTTTGATTTGCCAAACAAACCTCATTCTCTAGTTCAAGAGTGGAGAAATCTAACCTTTATGCATTGGGAAGTCGATGTCGATAAACTCGCTAAGCACATACCAGATGGACTTGAGATTGATTTGTTCAAGGGGAAGGCCTACGTTGGAACGATTCCTTTCATGATGAAGAATGTCAGACCGAGGTTACTTCCTGCTTTGCCCGGAGTATCCACATTCCCAGAATTTAATGTTCGAACATATGTGAAGAAAAACGGAATACCCGGGGTACTTTTTCTGACTCTAGATGCACAGAGCAGGATAACATGCTGGCATGCTCCAAGATCTTATGGCCTACCATACCGTTATGCTGACTGCGACCTAGAGGTCAGTGAGGTTGGCTTTACCTGGCAGTCGAAACGAAAATCTGATGGAGTCATGCTAAAGGGTAGTTGTGAAATTGTAGGTAGCAATCGAAAAGCGACTCCTGGTAGTATAGAATACTTCATGTTTGAAAGGTACTCTCTCTACACCCTGCATCAAGGGAAGCTGCACATGGCGTACACCTTACATGCACCATGGGAGTTTAGCGATGCAACTGTTGATTTGGTTCATAACTCGCTAACAGATTCTTACGATTTAGGCATAGATGTCAAATCACCGGATTTTGTGCACGCTTCAGATGGGGTGTATGTACACACTTGGCCGATAAAGGAGGTTAAACCATGAGTGAGAGAGATTACCTATTGTTAGATGGTGATTGTGGTCTGTGTCATCGACTTGCAACCTTTATTGACAAAAGGCTAGGAAAAGAAAAGGACTTGGGTTACAGACCAATANTGTCNGATGATGCTCAGAAAATGATTGCAACATTTCCAAAAAAACAACAAGATGCAGACTCTGTATACNTAGTCAGAAATGGAAAATCATACATACGTTCTGCTGCAGGTATTCGATGCCTTCTCTACATGAAATGGTACTATGCGATGCTTTTTCCTATCTTTTGGATAATCCCTCTACCAATACGAGACATAGGATACAGAATNATCGCAAAATACAGACATAAATTTTTCAAAAGGCCTACTGAATGCCTGTTTCGTGTGGATTNATAGCGATAATCAAAATATGCTAATTTGAAACAATACGCTAAGTATGATGGGACAAAAATTACAATCCATGAGAGCAGCTTTTGTTTCGGTTTTACTGCTATCAATTTGTCTNNTACCTTGTGTAAATGCTGAAAACAATTCAACAGACACAATAATCACTGTAGATAGTACAAATNTAAGATTTAGTCCAGCCTCTGTAACAATAAACGAAGGTGATGCTGTNCGATTTTTCTGGGCAGGTCAATTTCTACCTCATAACGCAGTAGATGAGAATGAGACATTTGATTCTGGTGAAACAACAACAGAGGAAGATTACAGGTTTGTATTCGAACTTGGACTAAACGGGACCTTCGATTACTACTGTGAACCACACAGAAGNTTAGGTATGGTAGGGCAGATTACCGTGATACCTGCCCCTCCTGCTGAAAATAATTCTACAGGGNCAGAAAACNNCACGACTCAACCNGCNGATGAAGTTGAATCTTTCATGCCATTNATTTCAGTTCAAAGCCTACTNACAGTTCTNATTGTAGCAGTGATTGCTAGAAACCGTTGTGATTAAACCAACTCGCTTGCTTCTACAACAGGTCTCTTTAGGCTTGGTGAGAAATCAACCAATTTCACCCATGCTTTAATNTCATCACCTTTCTTTGTACCTTCTAACTGATCATTAAACGANACTGGAACTTTGACAACACCAGAATATGGGCCACCGTCAATNAAAGCATGNAATGATTTNCCACCNCGATATTTTGAATCCCCTATCAAAGTTCTTTCGACCTTATCNATTCTGAGGNTAACTAAGAATTCACTAGTCTGAGCGTCCATTAATGCCCTCCTNTCACTTGAAAATCTAGCTTCTTCCATTTGAATGATCAATCTCTCGAAATCGGAATCAATTCCTTCTGTGCGTTCACCTGAATCGATTTTTTNTNCNGGCNCCTCNTGTGTGGGTAGAACTTGAGGCTCGTCTTGGTATTCTTNTGTTTCAGGCTCTATTACTGGCTCTTGTGATTCTGGTTCCGAATCAATTTCAGCAAATGTTGATTCAATTTCATCATCAATGTCAAGAATTTCACTATCNGGAATTGTTTCTTCCTGCAGGTCTATTCCCATGTTCCTCCACAGCATTTCAAGCTCNTTTAAGTCGAGTAAGCCGTCAGTGTTTAGGTCAAATTCCTTAATTGATTCTTTGATGATGAAAACTGGAACTGTTAGCCCTGTGGCTTTGGCTAATGCAACTGATATTTCTCTTGGTTCCAGTTTGCCATCTCCGTTAGCATCTGCCATTCCCATTAATACACTAGGAGTGAGGTTCTTTTCTCGTATTTCCTTNGACAATTGATCNAATACGATGTTGTTAGCGAAATCGGTTGCTGACTCACCACCTGTAATTTCTCTAGGAATAGCAGAGTCAATTTTGTACTTACCTTGCTCGATATTTTCTTGTAACTTTTCGACGCCTTGCTGACGNAATTCTTCCGCTCGTTCGATAGCTCGCTGCCTACCACTCTTTACAATCCGAGAGGCTCCAGCAGTAGCAATTCCACCAGCTGCTCCAATAGCAGCCATNTTCAATCCTTTTCGAGCGACTTCCGAGTCCATTAGTGCACGAGTTTTCTGCGCCCTNGAACCGCTTTCTACACCATAGGCNCTAGCAAGAATATCAAACTCGTTATTTGGTAATTCGTCCAAAGATTTACCTTCACGAACTTGTTTTATCAGTCTACTTAAAATNTGGTTATCTGGATTATTGAACTGTGCTGCAGGATCAAAGTTTTCGGCAGATTCTGCAATTGAAACCCANTTCCATTCTCCTTCTGGAGTTTGCTTGAGAACCATCTTNCCATCAGAACTCGTAGCGCTTCCGGCAGAGATTAGAGAAGACGAAACCAAACCAAATACTCCCAACATACAGCATGGTATCCCCAATCCTGGAACTAAAAACACCAGACCAAAACCAATTCCAACTAGCCACAAACTGATGTTGGTAANGGTCGAATTCCCGCCGGACATGGTCAATCCTAAATGACATCCCATCAATAAGTTAATGCCGTCACAGCCAAGTTGGTTTAGGCCACTGCGTAGGTTCTCCATACTCCCAGGGTATTGTACAAAGAACAGTCTCTAATTGGTCAATTTGTGTAAGACCTCTATCAATTTGAATTCTGAATAGCCAATCTTTCAATCTTCCCAATCTTATTCCCGGTCCAAGTCCTGTTTTANTCATCAACCATTCACCNGTTACAATAGGGTCTAGATNGTATGGGTATTCGAGCGAANCTTCCATGTCTCCAATTGGCAACCCAAGTGCTTTTCTTATNGAGATATGAAGTGTTACGTCTTTACCTAATGTTGCTCTATAGATTCTTAAATCAAANTTTTCAGGTATGTTGTTTGATAAAAAATGAAGCAACTTTGTACGGNTACTGACTTTTTTNGAAACNTTTAATTTTGACAGGATCCCATCAACTTCTTCCTTACTAGAATCTGTGAGCAATGTTGCAAATCTAGCCTCAATTTCTGGGTCCAAAATATCTACTGCGTTAAACAAATCACTTCTTATTGGAATGCCTAATATTAATGATAATACTCCATCATAATTCATTCTGTCAAGAACTTTCCCTGCATTTATNCCGGTTATTATCCTAAGGAGTTCAGACCAAACCCTCTCNATCGACACCATCGTTAGCATAGACNTGTTGTCNATCAGTGCATCTGATAATTCCTTATCTGGGAGCCAAACTCCTTTNGATCCCCTATCCATAAATCTGTATGCTCTCATAATCCGNAGTCCATCCTCTGACAATCGCTGTTTTGCTTTACCTACAGCGCTTAAGACCCCATTTTGCAAGTCCTTTTTCCCATTGAAAGGGTCAAAAAGTAACTTATCGTTTAAATCNTAAGCCATGGAGTTCATTGTGAAATCCCGTCTNGACAAATCCTCGTAGAGGCTCGTTCCCCAATTCACGATTTTNGGTCTTCTTCCATCTGAGTAATTTGATTCGGAACGCAGGGTTGTTACCTCAAAAAATGATTCGTTAATCCTTACAGTTACTGTACCAAANTCTACACCTGTGGGGATTGTTCTTTCAAAGATNTCAATCATTTGTTCTGGATTTGCGTCTGTACATATGTCAAATTCCATCGGATTTAATCCAAGNATGCAGTCTCGAACNGCGCCACCAACAACCCATGCTCCGTGCCCATTTGATTTAAATTTGGAAATNAATTCTTCCAAATCGCTATTTTGCGGCAATAGGTNNGGATAATACTCACCTTTNACATCAGGTGCTATCCTTTCCCCCATGATTTCTGTCAAACTGATTCTTGACAAAGCATTATCCCATATATCGNTGTGTGAGNAATATGTCTTGGGAGTCTATGGACGTGTCATTGGTAGATGTGGCTTGGTTGAAACCACATGAAGAAATCAAGACAAAAAACCGGGATAAACTGCTTGATATGACAAAAAGATGGGGCGGTTATACAAAACCACTGCTCGTTGATTCGGTAACTGGAGCAATACTAGATGGTCATCACCGTTACTCAGTTGCTATATGTCTTGGACTNACCAAGGTGCCAGCTATTGTGATAGATTACCTAAATTGTGATGATATATCTGTGGACGTATGGCCTAATTGTGGGCTAAGTTACATAACAAAGCAAGATGTGATCAACATGAGTTTGAGCGAAAATNTATACCCGCCAAAGACCAGTAAACATACGATTTCGAATCATATGCCTCCGATACATATTCTNCTAGCTGAACTTTTGTGAGTCAATTAACGCATACTGCGCTTGATACTCTCCCAAACCTTGTTGCCCTTGCCATCGAGCTTTGTCTTGTGCATTGGATTGTCTACTGGAGTAATTTTTACTTCTCTTAGGACGCCCTCCCTAGATATTGTGAAATTTGTATCTTCCCCGATTTTCCCGAATACTGCCGCATTTAATTCTGATGAATTTTTTACCCTTAATCCATCAACTGCAATAATTTCATCACCAGTGTGGATTAATTCCCGGCACGGAGATCCAGATAAATGCGTTCTGACTTTCAGCTGTCCATTGCCAGAGGCTAGATTCAAACCGAGCCATGCTCCTTTTGCTGGTTTTTCAGAAACCATCTCCATGCCGAGTGTCTTTACCGCAGAATAAATGTCTGGTGCTCTCCTTGAACTAACCAACTCATCTAGTAAAGTTCCCAGACGCCTTCCTCCTTTCAAATTGACTAGTATCTTCTTTATGTCTGAATGGGTAATTCCAGGAGTGTCTGNATGTATGTTATGCTCATGGAATAGGTTTGCCATNACAGTATCCATTCCAAATTCGCCTTTAGACCGCTTTCTTAACTCTACATCTAAGCAAAAAATGGCCATTTCGCCCTCAAGATAGTAAGAAATCTGAACCTCTCTGCTATATGAATTCGGCCTGTAAAGATGAATCCAAGCATCGTGGCTACTCTCCTGAAGGGATTCATGATTCATTCCATTCCGGTCTGTGTGTCTTTTGATTTTTCTAGTCCAATCTTTGCGCCAATCTTCTTCAGACCATGCACCGCTTCTCAAGCANATTATNTCTCCAAGCCATGATGTTAGGCCTTCGAACCACCACAGAAGATCAGAATGAGTTTCTTTTTGCAACTCATAATTCAAAAAATTCTTTGGACGAAGCTGCTTNACATTCCATTGATGNAGGAATTCGTGACTAAACANGGANACCAAATCTCTCCAATCATCTTCATTTCCTTCCTGAAGCGACTTTCTTGGCATCATCGATGTCTGACTCCTTAGATGTTCTAGCCCGCCTCTACCTGATTCTGTGAAATGGAGAACTGTCCAGTAATCTTTCCAATCTGGAACTCCGAACAATGCAAAGTGTTCTTCGATAATTAGTTTCATNGCCTCTATTAATCGATTTAGGCCTTTTTCAGGTATTGGGAGTCCTCCTGAATCCCATAGCTTCAGGTGCTGTTTTGTACCCATTACATCGAAAGTTATCATTTCGTTAGAATTAGATTCCATAATTGCATCCAAGAACTCGTCTCTACCGTTTGCTACCCAACTACCTTCTTTTCCTTCTAACTGTGTTGCAGTATGCCATTCCTTCGGTGCGATTAACTTCACAANATGCTGACCATCAATTCTATTCTCTTCTACACCTCTTGTAGGCAACATCCATGTGTATGGAGGCATAATATGGACATGTGTTGAGTCAAGATGATTTGCCCTGCATGTCATTTCTGCTGCAAGTAACCTATAAGTAATCACTAACTTACTAGCATTGCTGACNCCCGTNACTCTAACACCNTCGACATCTATTCGCTTTGCGATTATCTCTTTCCCATCTAATGTGGCTGATAGGTCNGACATGTGTTGAATTGGTTCNCTTATGAAATACGATCCTGGTACCCACCTCGGGAATCTGAATTCAACAATATTTCCTTTGAAAGGACCATTTACTTCAATTTGNACCACAAGCCTTCGACTAGCACCGTTTGTTGCATCAACGCTGAAAATCATACCGGATTTCATACTTGCTCACCCCTTAACTCACTNAAGGAAGCCAATAGATTCTCTGCTGCAAGTTTAACTAGCTTAGATGAATCCTGTNTTANTATTTCTGCTCNTGCGATATCGATGTCTACCCTACCTTCCATCTGTTCAAGCAACTTTGCTCTCACTCTTGAGTCGATTGAAGTATCTTCAATCAATTTCCATCTAAATACNTTGGTTGACGGATCATGTCTACCTCTAAGCCACCTAAGGGCAATTTCNGGATTTATTTTNGCAATNATTTCAATACGATCATCAACACTATTCACATTCATTTTCAGTGAGTCAACGATTGCTCTTTTGACCTTGGGGTTTGAATCCTTACATGCTTTTTCAAGGATTTCTCCTCCCTCTTTTACAGCCATGGCTGCAAGCAAAGCCCGCAGAGAAGGATCGCTAGAGTTCATACTTGAATTCAAAACTTCAGTTGATACTACGATGTTGTTTCTCGAGGCATTAGCTATTGCCTCTCTCCTTACAGAAGAGTGCACATCTGAAATTAATGAAGATATAATTTCTGGATCTTTAGAAAATTCTGCAGCAACGACTCTGACTGAATGATGATCATCTAATGAAAATCGTTTGTGTAATTCTTCTTTACTGGATAAGCTCTTGGCTGCAAATGAACGAGTGACAGAGTCTGGATTTTCTAGTAATTCAATAGCAAGTTCCGGGGCGTCTATCTTTGAAAGTAATTCTCCAACTAATCTCTGTTCGTTATCCATTAGAGGCGCTAAATCGCTAGGCGTACTAGCCCATCTTCTATGTGCTTCAAGAGATTTCGTTCTAAACCAAATATCTTCGTCGGTTAGAAGAGGGATAAAACCCTTCAAAGCACTTGGCACATCAGCCTCAAACAAGTGCCTAACAGCTCTTCTTTTCACCTTTACATCCTTGCTTTTAAGGCGAGAAATTTCTGTTTCAATACCTGCCAAAAAACCACCTCACGGAACAAAATCTGTATGTCCAGTTTCGTCATAATCATCCGGAGAGCCGTATGATGCTATTCTATTGCCCATAATTCCGTGGACAATAGGCCAAATCCTAACGAACCATTCTCCTTTTTCCATCATTAATTTCATCATAGGGTGTTCAGAAGGAGTCTCCATTTCACTGGGCGGAGGAAGGTCGTCAGGCAGTAATCGTAGTTCTGCGACTAAATCAAATAATTCAGACTTTACATTGTCTTCAATTATTCCTGAAAAACTCATCATTTCAATAACCTGTTCGATCAATTCAGCCATTTCCTCAGGAGATGGAATATCATACTCCGAGTCCACAATATCCACTGGCCCAAATATCACGCCTCCAAGGTCTGTTTCGAAAAGTTCAGACCCTTGCTTTTCGATTTTGAGTAGTCTCTGTGAATTTCTATCTCCAACTGGCGCAATCGCAAAACCATCTTCCTCAATACCGTTCGATAACCACTCTGGTAATGCTTCTATTTGTCCAGTTACCAAGACCCTACTCAGGGATTTCAGCTTGCCAGAATCAAGTTTGTCTGAAGTATGACATGAAACTGTTGGGTATCCTCTAAGATTTCTAGATAGTTGTGAAATCACATCAATAGAGGGATCAATGACTGTAACTGTACCATCCTCTCCAAGTATGTGTGCGATAATTGCCGACAAGTAACCGCCTTTTGCTCCAAGAACGACGACATGTTTCGCATTCGCAAGTTCCAAATTATGCAACATTGTTACGATCATGTGAGGAGCAGATATTGTTTTCACACCCCCGTTTAAATTCTCTAAGAAAACAACTGGCCTGTCCTCATAAAAACCGGAGGCGTCGTGCTCTGTGAAATCTTCTATGTCCACCTTTCTCATCGCTGCTTCAACGTAATCTGGGATCACGATTCCGGATTTCTTTAAGTTTTTCAGGAGCTTGTCTAAATTTTCCATAAACACTCGCCTGCACTGAACCCAAGACTATTTCAAACGGTCTATTATTGGATGTTCCTCGTTTTCCATATTTGTTTGCATGTTTTGTAGCAACAGTGTGAAGGTATCATTTCCAGTGAATCCCATGCTTTCAATATCTGACTCTACCATCTGTCTAATTATATCGTAATCTGCTCCGGTAATTGTGAAATTTGAAAATGAACCGAACAAATCGTCCATAACAATGCACTCTATCCTTGACAAGTGTTCAGCTAAGGTCGCTCTCGCAATACCTAACTCGTCTGCCATCTCGGATATTTTTACTCTTTTCTTTGCATCATACCAACCTTTGTCATAAGCGAACTTAGCCAACTTGAGTTGTTTTGAAGTTAGCGGATTAGGTGTTGAGTCTATAGAAATGTCAAGGTTCCTTGCAGATACCCTATCAGGCTTTGCAATTAATCTAGCCATAGCAGCAACAAGTCTGAGCTTTATGTTGCTACCCTGCAAGATGTAAGTCAGACCTTCGCCGTCCAACTTACAACCCGGTGCAGCACTTGTTCCTCCGGTCCTCGCATTGAAGTTCGATAGAGGATGAGATATTCTTACGTTTACCATGTAGCTTTCACTTTCTGACTCAGGAGTGTAGTGTACATCGATTAACTCAAGGAAATTAACAGTGTTAAGATCCTCTGGTGTTTTACCTTTTTTGAATTTAATTTTCAACATCATCCTGACGTCTTTAGGGGTTCTCTTAAGGTAAGAGAGAAAGATTATGTTACTTGCGATATCGAGTAGAGGAGATACCTCTGTATCCAACAATCTAGACCTTTTCCAGAATAATGTTATCTCCCGCATAACGATTTCTAAACTTGGGACTGATTTTACTTCTCCGGTTATTGTCTACCGTTGTTTGTTACGATCATTAGTCCAAGAATTGCTCCTGCAACTGCTCCAATAACCATTAGAAACGGCTGACCTGGAGCCACTGAATAGAACCCAACTGAGCCAGCAACCATCAACGGAGGGCAGAGCATCATGGATCTGGTGATAATCACTGATCTGTCGAAGATTACCTCTGGAACTACAGTAAGAGACTTGGTTCTTCTTTGAATTCGAGTCGAACCAACCTTATCCTCAAGAATTGGAAGTACCCTGTCACGCAAAGACGGATCATCTTTCGGGAAGCGGAATATTATCTTTGAATTACCAGCCAAACTAAGTGACTTTTCAATTATGAGCAGAGGATTTGTTGCATTTGATAAAGACACAGATGCTCCAAACCCTTCTCCGCGTACGTGAGACAATGCACGCCATCCGCCTACACCCTCATTCAAAGTTTCTAATCCCTTTCGAAGAGAATTAACGAATTCGTCGGTTTCTGGTCTACCTCTTTTCCTCCCTACAGCCAATATAGGAGTCAAGAATATAGAGCATAGAACGATTACTAACCCCCAAAGAAAGGCTGCCAACTTCAGACCCTCGGTACCCATACTCATTGCAATAGCTACAGCCAGCATAAATCCTGAATAAAGACCAAGAACGATAGAAGCAGAAAGTGCCCTCCTAAAGCCTACTTTCTCCTCCATGTTTTACCCAGCACGACAGAGGACAAAACATATTTCCCAGTTAGGGATGCGAAAGATATGGAGCGCAACGGTCTTGACTCTCGAAAAAGAGAAAGGAAAATTGGCCTTTGGGTTTGTGGAGTATCATCATTTTTTGTGATTTCCTTTTTCCTAGTTCCATACTACTTGCCAACCGATAGTGTACCAAAATTATCTGGAAGAGCCAATGCGTTTGACTATTATTCTGCTGACTCATGGGGCAATGTTCAGTCAAGTTCCTCTGGAGGGGTTGGACACAACCAATCAGAGTATGGGTATTTTGCATGGAGTGAATTAGACCCTTATGCAGCATTCATTTACGGATTTGGCGACCTAAACTGTCACAACAAAGCTGAGAGGTCTTGGGAGATAAATGGCAATCAAATGCCGGTTTGTGTTAGAGATGTGGGCATCTTTTTCGGATTTGCCCTAGGTGGATTTTTGTATTCGAGAAGAGGATTAAATCGATGGACTTTGAGAGATAGTTTCCTGTCGATTTTCCCAGATAATAGGCTAGACTTTGTGTACAGAAACAACTACAGAACACTAGCTTTAATTGCCTCTGCGCTAATCATGGCAGGACCAATGGCAATCGATGGATTTACTCAACTTCTTACATCTTATGAATCGAATGCAACAATGAGAATGCTTACAGGACTACCATTTGGAGTATTCATAGGTACATTCCTCGCAGCCTCATTTGCAGCTAGGCCTGAATACTTTGGAAAAGAGCCATCGATGGTACTACTGCCCTCAAACACTAGGTTCAGCACAGCGGAGAAAGAGCAAGAAGAGTGATTATTTTGGTGGCTCTGTTGCCCACCACATGATCAGTTCCTCCACAGATTTCGGCACTGGACATTCCGCATGACCACTTGAGATTAATTTTAATCTCTCAAAAACAAAAGAAACCTGCTTCTTGGTTGAATTTGTAACTTTCTTCTTGCCAGTATCCTGTATTATGTCTTCCATTGCTCTAGACCAAGATGCATTAGGATTTGCTCTTCTCCAGCTCGCTAAGAGTGTTCTTAGTGGCCACATAGCAAGACAGAGTCGCCCGTAACCGAGTCTACTTTTTCTTAGTTTAAACATCTGAGCTTCAGCAAATGGAACATGGCTTTGCTGTCTATGAATCCAGCGTTCTTGTTCTAACCACTTTACCAACCTTTGAGTGTGGCGCTTTGTTACCGAACGCACTGGCCCCAATTGTTTGTGCAAACTAGGTACATCTGTAGTATCTGTCAAAGAGAGCGTGCCCAAAACAGCCCAAGATGAGTGAGCGATTGGGCGGTGAGGTACATCCGCTTTTTTTGCACGCTCATGATTCCACTCATTTTCCGCAATCTCCATCCATTGAGCAGGTGATTTTCCATCCAACCAATCCTCAAGCAAGGATATATGCTGAGAGGGTGCACCTGGAAGCCTTTTTTGAGTTTGAACACCTGAGGTTAAACTTGTAAGTAAGTGTCTATCTACTTCATCTCTGTTAACGTTTAAGGGGTCAAGCCTCTTGTTAAAGAAACTACTCAAAACATTGGAAAGTTGCTTTTCTAATTCATCCAGACCGCTCTCATTGAGAACTGGACCCATGACTATCGACTTACTGAAAGGTGCGGGCGTTTCAATTTCGCCTGAAAGTATTCCTCGAAAACCAGCCCTAATCTTGGTTTGTATTTCGGTTGTTTCAAAATATTCATGCTTCTCTCCTGCCATTCTCAATGTACCCGAGCTAATCCTTTTCATTGCCTTTGCAGGATCGCAATCAACCCATATTACTAGGTCTGGTATCATCGCTGCAGCATTCATTTTCGCAACCTGTTCTAAACCCAAATCGCCAACTACACCCTGATAGACTAAACTTGAGTGGATATTTCTATCAGAAATTACCAAATCTCCTCTCAACAACCTTGGCCGTATCCAGGTGTGAGAATGATCAACCCTATCAGCTGCAAACAATCCTGCTTCTTCCAGCGGAGTATGGTCTCCTCTACTCACCGCTTTTAGAGCTAGTTTACCCAATTCACTGTGCCTTCTAGGCTCATGAGTCACATGGACATTAGGAAATGCCATCCTGTTAGCAAGATTAGAAAGGATTCTGACGGCTTCACCCTTACCAGAACCATCTCCTCCCTCAACAGAGATGAGGTACATCTCAAGTTGCCTCCGCTGTAGATTCATTCTCAAAATCTTCTTTGTTGAGCATAATTAAAATCATTCCAAGCAGTATCAAAGCAGGACCAAATATAATCAGTCCTCTGCTAAACAAACCTATCCAGCAGAAGAATTGAGTCCTTCTGTAATTCTTTTTCCTTCGTATCTCGAAGGATGCGTGTACCCCGACAAGGGCGCATGAAATTGTGAATATTCCCTCAACTGTAGCGAGAGCAACAGCCGCTTCTAAAGACCAGCCTTCTGTTTCTGAAAGTTCATTTTCAGTTCTATCCTCTCCTCCCTCAATTAGAGTAATCGGAGAGATTCCTATTGGTTCGGGTTTGAATGTAAGTATGACTTTGCCGTAACCTGCTTTTGATACGTGTAACTCGTAATTCCTCACTAAAACATCATCAATGACATATCTTCCATTTTCATCACTAAGCGCTTCGTCAATGGCCGATCCGCTTTCTATGTCAATTAATTCAATTGTAACATTCTCTAGAGCGTCTCCTGATTGATCTAGAACCAACCCGTGTAAATCTTCCTTGTTAGTGTCATTGAAAATGTCCAAATCAAGAAGACTTGCTGGATTACCCTGCAGGATTAGAGTTCCAGACAATATACCCATTATTGAGCCGATCATGACTAAAGCTGCTGCAAGTTTCCTTCTTCTATCTCCGTCAGATAGCAAATCTTCCTCTAGTTCGAGATAACTGGTTTCTTCAACCTTTGAGGCTTTGACCACTAATTCACTCTCTGCTTTCTTTTCTCTTCGCCGTGTATCTATTCGCGATTTTACCAACTTGGATTGCACCCTTTGGCGCAATGCTGCAAGGCGGTTTTGCTTGTCGCTGCTGATTTAGATCCCTCCGACTATTGTGGCCTAGGGGGTGCGCGGATTTCACCCCTCCCCTCTATTATCCGCGTAAATCACCCATATTAAATTGCCAATAACCAGNACAACACAAATCAAAATAATAACGCCAACGGCATTTTCATTCTCNCTNTTTGNTTCTTGAGATTGTGTNGTATCTTCAGGACACCCATCATCTGCCTCTCCTGGANTAAAGGGACATTTATCCATTCTGTCAGTTATNCCGTCACCATCTGAATCAGANGATTGGAGACTGGATGATTGCCTAACACCTAACCAACTCCCTTTCAAAAGACCNGCTTCTAGAATCATACCNACTTTTTCCAAAGATTCCGCACTAACCTTGTCTGCAGTATCGTTGTGTGTGTGCCAATGCCCTCCAAGGAACGTGGCGTTTTCTCCATATCTCGTGTCTATGATATCTATTGCTGGTATGCCTTTTGCAAGTGCAGGAACGTGGTCATCGTATATCCCATCTATCGCATCAAAGTCAAAGTATGAACTGTCGTGTANGTTGCAGGTTTGATCAAGGTGCATTACCAAACCTTCAGTACGATTCCATAACGTCATGTTACCAGGAGTAGTCTTTCTCAAATCAAGGAAAGCATCCCCTACCATATCTACNAACACAAATGATTCAATTTCATCTGCTTCCTCCGAGCTTAGNTTTTCAGCCCAAGCCTTGGCACCCAATAAATAGCCTGCAGCATCATCTCCTTGGTCTTCAGCGTCTGTGAAGAATAATGTTACTTCATGTTGCAAATCCATGGANGGAATATGCCTTGCAAGCTCCAATAATACTGCTACTCCACTAGCCCCNTCATTAGCCCCTAGTATTGGTTTATTTCTCAAACTCTCATTGGAATCTCTCTCTGCTTTGTGCCTTGTATCGTAATGGGCAGCAAGAATAACTTCAGAACCCATACCTTTGTTCCACGTTGCAAAAAGATTTGTCAGAGTCATTCCACCCCAATGGTGGGTTGATTCAGTTATAGCCCATCCTGTTAGGTTGGACTTGATCGAGTCTCGCAGAGCGGAACTTTCCGCAGAACCTGGGACTCTTGGCCCAAGAGAGGTTTGAAATTTGACTGATTCATTTGCCTGTGTGCCGTCAAAATTNAGATTGCAGTAATTATCTGTCTCAACTTGTTCTTGACCTGANGCGTAGTGAAGCGAATTTATTGAAATGNCCAATGCAAGAAAAAGTGCTAAACACACACGCATTGATGACTCCACGCTCGCCGAGTATTAAATACCTCATTTGGATACGAGTATTTGGAATGCAGTAATGCGTTTCAATTGAGGGTTTACAAATGTCGGAACGATGCTCTAATCGCGCTTTCACAATTCTCTTCGTTTTCTTCCTTTCAATTGCGTCTCCATTAGTGTCAGCAGATCCNATCGAACAAGGNGATTCTAACCTATCTGGCNTCGAACCTATNTTNGCTGATTTAGATGATTTTGTNCCACAAGACTCACATCCATACATGATTCCTGATAGCGAAGAAAAACTATACAGCGCTACNAGAATGATGAAAAATTCTTGGNTTGATGCNGGATTACCCGGNGTNGANATCTCAACAAATCCACAAGCAAAAACAAGNGGCAGAGCATGCACNCCTTATTCTGAAGGAGATTCTGCAACTGTGCCAACATCCGGTGGCTCAATCGAGGTTACGATCGAAAAAACAACCTCTACTGCAGCATTNATGGTCCAATCNGGTAGAACATTATCCTCNACAATTCTAAACAACTGGGCTAGTACATGGGACTCNACTGTTTATCCAACTTTAATGACTTACTTCGGAAAGGATTACTTTGATGGTAGAGGCATTGCTGCTCCAGATGTAGATAATAACTGCCAGATTGAAATTGTCATCTANGCAATCGATGGTGCNTACAACATAGGAGGATATTTCTCTCCTGGAATGTCATCATCCAGAGAAGCGATTTTCATTGATATTGATGATGCACCATTAGCATGGTCAAAAGTCATCTTAGCGCACGAANTACAACACTTGATGCACAATGCACTTGANCCATACGAGAACCTGTGGATTGATGAAGGAGCTGCAGACATGGCTGCTTTCCTTTGTTTTGGTGGCTCATCCACTCTCTATGGTCACGTGAACGCATGGACTACAGAAAGCCAATACTCAGTACGATGGTGGAACCAAAGAATTGCTGATTATGGTGGCGGATTCATATTTTTGCTGTATTTAGCAGATCACTTGGGTGGTGGTCCAGCAATCAGGAAACTGGCACAGGATACATCAACTGGTGCCGCAGGTATTGAAGACCTAGCGAGAAATCCAATAAGTGCTACACCCGGTGTAATCGGTCGAGATTTCATAGACATATACACAAACTTCACGATTGCTGCTACTCTAGACAGCGATCAGGGAATTTTTGGCATGTCTAACCTAGACATGACACCTGCTTGTGGCTCAAGTGAATTCTGTAGGATTCAACCCGCTGACACAAACAGCGACTGGTTAGGTCCTTGGTCATCCACAGGGAATACCGTCGAAGGGTGGGGTGTAAGGGTATTCAAATTCACTCCCGGGTCAGCATCACCTGCACCTCTCACAATGAGGTTTACAGGAGATGTACCTGGAATTGATGGAGTCATTATGAGTAGAGCTGCTGCTGATGGCATCTACACTCGCTCTGACATCAACTTCAATGGGGCAGTTGGTACAGCCCTAGTTCCAGGTTTTGGTAATCTTACAGACGAAATATGGGCTATTACCTGGTTTGCATCTAATCAAGGGGATTGTGATTACACATCTTGTGGTAGTTCATATCCAGAGGCTACAATAGATGTTGAAGCCGCAAGAATTACCTCACCTGCAACACTTAGCTTGAACTCAACAACTCTCGCCGACAGGGATGGCGACACTAACATCGACACTGCAGAAATAGAATTTAATGTTCTATCAAACGCATTCTTTGAAGATTTAGATGTAAATATCGAGGTAAAAAACTCATCCGGCATTGTAATGGATTCTTTGAACACTAGAGTTCAGGCAGGAGGTGGGGTTAATGTCCCTACCAAGTTCTGGTACACTGCGAAGTCCAGCGAGATACACACCTTCCACTTTACCATGACAGACATGTTAGGAGATGTGATAGACACCGCTCAAACTGGTGCGCAATTCCTTGACAACATGAGGCCTGTGTCCAACTCCAGCATCGAACCAACAGAGGTTCAAACATGGGATAATGTCCAGTTCATCGGCAATGGATTTGATGCTTGGGGTTTATCCCTTGAGAATAACACACTGCCCTACTTAGATGACCCTGTAGCTTATGCATGGACATTTGGTGATGGAAACACATCGTCTCTAAAAAGTCCAGTAAGACCTTATCTGAGTGTTGGGGAGTACAATGTTTCTCTAAAGGTAATGGACCAAGGCGGTACTTGGTCCGACTCTGATGTAAAGCAGGTAAATGTTTCAGATAATTCAGCACCAATTCCAGTGATAACAGTAAATGGTCAAGTCATCTTAGACAATTTATCGATATTAACAGGGCAAATAATTCAGTTTAGTGCAGAAAGAACAACGGATAATGTTCCAATAAATCACCTTGATTTCACATGGGACTGGGGAGACGGTGATCTTGAAGGTGGTAAAGCAGTTTCAACTGCGTACCACCAGTGGGAAGATGGTCTAACCGCCCAAACATCATACAACCTGACGCTAACAGTAAGCGATGGGGTTAACACAGCCGCAGAAACGATAGAAATTATTGTGAACAACAGGGCGCCTGGACAAATTTTCTCTGATGTGATCATAACAGAGACATTCACTGCAACAATGCTCCCAGATGTGTTTGAAGACGAAGATGGTGAATTGGTATCATGGAATTGGGAATTCGAGGAGGGAGTAAACTTAGAAGGTGGAATTGTCGATAGGACCGATTTGTTTGTAGATTTACTATCTACAGATCAGAATCCTATGGTAGCATGGTCTTCTCCGGGCGTTAAGTACGTTAACATCACAGTTACAGATAACGATGGAGCATTCGCAACTGCCCAATTGATGATTCAAGTTCTAAATCAAGCCCCTGTCGCACAGTTTACAGTTCGAGATTCCGGATCTGCTGGAAGTCCAGAAATTGACTTTAGAGTGCAGGATGGTCAGGTAGATGTCCCATACACATTCAACGGAAGAGATAGTTACGACCCTGACGGCCAAGTCGGAGACTCTAGCGATCTGACATTCCTTTGGACCTTTTCTGACGGTACAACATCAGAAGAGCCAATAGCAATGCACAATTTTTCAACACCAGGTGAACACACTGTTATCCTAGTTGTAACCGACGAAAATGGTCTCGAAAGTCAGGAAAGAGTTTTGCAAATAAGAATCCAGAACCCGAAACCGATAATTTCTGTAAAGATCTTTGACATGTGGTTAAACAACGAACTTGTGAGTTCATCAACACCTATACCTCAAGGTGCAATATTCGATTATTCTCACACATTTGATGATGATGGAAATGTGGTTACAACACCGAACCAATTGTTGTACTTCGATTCACTAGGAACAAGAGACGGTGACAGAGTCTTTGAAGGAAGATTTGTACCGCTTGAATCCAATAACTCGGACTGGAATGGAATTGTTGAATATTCATGGGATTTCGGTGATGCTACCCCTATCTCCTATGAACCAATGCCGAGGCACTCATACGAAAGGCCTGGTACTTACAAAGTAACACTTACAGTACGAGATGCATATCTTACTGGGGATGTTACAAGAGAAACTTTCAACATTGTTGTCAACGAGCCTCCTGTGATTGGTGACTTTGAAATTAAAGATTTAATTTATGTCGGTGAATCTGTCGTTCTCGATGCAAACATTTCAGATCCAGAAGATTCTGCTGAGTATGTTGTTTGGAGAGATTTAGACGTTAATGATGGCCTTCACACAGACCGTGATAAACAGATAGGACAGAAAATTGAAGTCTTATGGGAATATGATGTAAACCTCGATTCAAATGGTAATAACATCACTGATGACGATTGGATTGAACCATCAGGGGCTGATGGAATAAGAGTTGCAGGAAGCTGGGACACATCGGGTATTAAAGTCGTGAGAGTTTCAGTATGTGACGGAATGGGTGTGTGTTTGCAAAAGGATGTAGAAATTACAGTGCTTGATGAAAAAAGTGAGCCACCAAGCCTTTCAGACTTTTCAATTCAAGACTGGAAAGATTGGTTAGTCGANGCTAGTGGCGAGTCATTTGTGGTACTTGCACTGATAGTTGCTGTTTTGATTCTGGGNTGGGCTGTAATGCGAAGCCCTACCGAGATTGAAGAAGAGGCTGAACAAGCAGCAGCGACNTACGAAGTTGATGAAGTTCAATCCTATGGTGGCATATTAGGAATGGANCACCANACNCCCCCGCCTGCNCCCGGCATATTATCCAAGGATGAACGCCGGAATGATTCTTCTGGATATGTAAGGCCATTAAGACGCAGACGTTGAAGGTAAAGGCGATTAACCCCCATAATTAGGGAATATNTAGTCGAGGNGAGGATTATGAGTTTTAGGAAAGCAGGTTTCGTGCTTGTTGTATTCCTTCTACCAATGGTCATACCTAGCGAAATATCTCCTGTTTCTTACTCATCTGCAGAAACAAATTGCGATAACGATGGAGATTTTATTACTCCTAGTCAGAATAAAACATTTGCAAGACTAGCCAAAACGCCNAATGGCTTCTACATGTATGGTGACTTCTTCGAGTATGAAGGACAAGACGACGATGGNAATAACAAAGGCAAGAAAAATCAGGCACAAAATCCGAATGAGGACTATGTTGGNCCAGAGGAAGATTGGATGACATGGGGGACTGAACACGANCTCGATTTATTGAGAGATGATTTTGCTACACGGATTGATATTGGAAATGATGCAGTTGGCACTTTACAAGTAAATTTNGACCATGAAAGNCGAACTACAATTTGCGTNACAGTCGAGGCTATTAACAGCACNATAGATCCNTCAGTAGATGTTTATNTGATGACCGACACTCAATATGACAGATACAGCGCTGCTTATGATGTAGCTCATGGTTACTGGAGTTGGGATAACCATCGTGATGATGACGATCAACTGGACGAAGTACCCCCCGAATGGAGGAGTTTCACAGTATCTGGGTGGACTTCATTTAGAGATTCACACCAGTATGAGAACATTGACCAGGTNTCTTTCTCGGTAGCACTAGATGGCCCAGAGATTGCTAGTGGGTTGTTTGGTGGGCAATCTCAACAATACTTCAACATCGTTGTTGACAATACTAACAACTCACATAAAAATGATGCAACGCCCGAATCTGAAATTTCTGCCTACATNACAGTAGTCTCGCAAGAGAGGACAACCATTCTTCCCAATTGGACTGTTTCAGTCCTTTGCTGTGGCTTNATGATGGCTGTGGTAGCAATACCAGTAGTGATGAATAAAAAGTACATGGATGCAGGTTTAAGNCTGACAAAAGAAGATCAGCAAGTCTCTAAGGGATTGGTTCCTTCACTAGAGCAAAAGGAATAGAATCAGTATTCCAAAAGTGTCCAAGCGTCTCTTAAATCCCTTACATTGATTAGACCCTTNTCTGATATTCTGAATTCGTTNTTCATTGTTGCATANACCAGACTTTGATCNAGCAATGGAGCGTGTAACCTCGGCCAATCGCCACCACTGTTCAAAGCCATTAGTGAGTGATTCAAACCNTCTCCANTTAGTTCTGTAGCTGCCTCTATTATTTGCAGCGCATCTTCATGTCCTCGAGCTGTGCCACAGAACTTCACGACGTCTCCGGCTCCTTGGTTATCCCTAACCAGGCTGGCTATTGTTTCAGCATCAGGTACACCNTTNATGTCATGCTTTGATGCAACAATTTTGCATCCGTTTTTTTCTGCTGATTCTTTGAGTGTNTTTCTTTTCGATTCTTCGATTGATAGTTCTAAATCAACCCAGGAAACCGATGAATCAATT
The DNA here is from genome assembly GCA_002694245.1 of Methanobacteriota archaeon. Classification (GTDB taxonomy): domain Archaea; phylum Thermoplasmatota; class Poseidoniia; order Poseidoniales; family Poseidoniaceae; genus MGIIa-K1. The sequence goes on along the minus strand of NZLM01000022.1, from coordinate 46,223 downwards.
GCTTTTTGCANAATTTCTAATCGNTCAGACTCCACACCNGGGAAAAATCCGCCTTCGGACACAGGCCTNACTGTAAATATCACTGGGAGAGTAATCCCTTCTTTCAGTGCTGCTATCGAAGCATCGATGTCAACTGAACTCATGTCTGAGGTTTCCCAGTCTTTTTCTGCGGGCATTTCTACTCTTTCACCTTCTTCTTCATCAGCGATAGTGAGGTCTGGCTTGATTAGGTACATCCTGTCAAATCTAACCTCGACAATATCAGCACCTGCCAGGTTGGCCCTTGCTGCTTCGTCGGTCATTTCTTCGANGGTTGTACCATCTAGAGTAACGCATACTTTTGGGTCAGCCATACCACCGGCCACCTTCCCTTCTTCATTAACGGTTGCGATAAAATGGTGTGNGAATATNTTGGTAAAAGTTGGAAAAACAGNACGTAGAATTATGGCGTTTTGTGCACAAATTCGCATTTTTTTTCACTCGGTATTGGCTATGTTCATATACCCCCTANAACACCCTATTTATGAAGCGAGGAGAGTGGTTCAAAAATCGTNAAACGGCGGNCAATTTTNAGATGNAAAATACGCCNAAAAAACATGAGCAAATAATGANCCCAATTTTCCCAAAATCGTAATTAATCGTATAAGAAAAATTACTCCTTAGTTTAACCTCAGCAAGTGATAATATGACTGATGAATATAGCGCACAGAGNATTCAGGTTCTAGAAGGCCTTGAGGCGGTAAGAAAAAGNCCAGGTATGTATCTTGGAGACCCNCATGATGGATCCGCCCTACACCACTGCATCTGGGAGGTTGTTGACAATTCCGTTGATGAACACNTGGCAGGCCACACAGACTTGGTACAAGTTGGGTTAAACCCTGATGGCTCCCTTTCAGTCAGAGATTATGGAAGAGGAATTCCTGTGGGCNAACACGAAGAATTTGGAATATCTGCTGCTGAAGTGATTATGACCAAGCTCCATGCNGGAGGNAAATTCGATAACAGTTCTTACAAAGTGTCAGGAGGGCTTCACGGAGTAGGNGTGTCNGCTGTAAACGCTGTTTCTGAGTGGATGGAAGTTACAATTCACAGAGATGGCACTATCTATCATCAAAGNTATGAAGCTGGAGTNCCAGTTAGTCCATTAGCAGAGATAGGGGACTGTGATGACACAGGAACGTCAATAGTATTCAAGCCAGATTTGGGAATCTTCACTAATATCACAGAGTTTGACTTTGATCAAATTGACACTAGACTAAAGGAGACCTCNTTCCTGAATGCTGGNTTAAAGATTGAAATAAAGGATGACAGGGCCGAAGAGCCGCATTTGAGCGTGCACCATTATGAGGGTGGATTGAGTGANTATGTTTCACAGATTAACTCTGGAAGAGAGATNCTCCACAATGACGTTATACAAATTTCAGGCGAGAAAGAAATCGAGAAAGGAGCCGTAACTATCGATTTAGCGCTGCAGTGGTCGAATGCNTTCAGTGAATCTATTCGNTGTTATACCAATATCATCAGAAACAAGGATGGCGGAACACACCTATCAGGATTGAGAACCGCTCTNACAAGTTGTCTAAACTCATACGCCAAAAAGAGAAACATGCTGAAGGGTGAGTCCCTTTCTGGTGACGACGTANGAGAAGGGCTTGCTGCCATTGTTAGTGTGAAACACCCAGACCCATCATTCTCATCACAAACCAAAGATAAGCTCGTCAGTAGTGAAGTCACAGGAATAGTTCAAACAGTCGTATATGAGAGACTAGGAGAGTTCTTTGAAGAAAATCCATCGGTTGCNAAGGCTATAATCGAAAAAGCACTGTTGGCATCTAAAGCAAGAAAAGCCGCACAGAAAGCAAGGGAGTTGACACGAAGAAAGGGCGTTCTTGAAGGAGGAGGGTTGCCCGGAAAATTAGCTGATTGTCANTCAAGAGACCCATCTGAGTGCGAGGTTTACCTTGTNGAAGGTGANTCNGCAGGNGGTTCTGCTAAAACTGGCAGAGATAGGAGAATTCAGGCAATATTGCCATTACGNGGAAAAATTTTGAATGTTGAACGACAGAAACATAATCTTGTCAAGGTCTTCCAGAATCAGGAAATTCAAACAATCATTCGAGCATTAGGCGCAGGTGTTGGTAATAATCCAGAGGANGAGGGNGCNTTTGATCCTACCAAATTGAGATACTCAAAAATCATCATNATGACTGACGCTGATATCGANGGNGCGCACATTAGNACNCTNATGTTGACTTTCTTGTGGAGGTTCATGAGGCCTGCTATAACTGAGGGNCATGTTTACATTGCTCAACCACCGTTATTCCAGTTATCGAAAGGAAGAGTTAGCAAATACGCATTTTCCGACGAAGAGAGAGACCAGATTATTGAAGAATTGCGAGGAGATAATCCAAACACAAAGATTGGCGTACAGAGGTACAANGGTCTTGGTGAAATGAATCCTGAACAGCTGTGGAACACAACGATGAACCCAGAGAACAGAACAATGCTGAAAGTCACTGTAAAAGANGCAGAAGAATCTGATAGAATGTTTGAGATTCTGATGGGAGAGGATGTTCCAGACAGACGCGCCTTTATTGAAAGGCATGCAAAGGAGGTGACTAACCTTGACATCTGAAGATATTGAAGACACTGAGGACNACCAAATTTCATCTGATGCAAGCCTGCTCAACAGATCTCTAAATGAAGAGATGAAGAACTCGTACATCAATTACGCTATGTCAGTGATAATTGGAAGAGCACTNCCGGATGCCCGTGATGGNCTNAAACCAGTACACAGAAGAGTNCTTTATGGTATGCANGAAGGCGGACACACCGCAGACAAAAAATTCTCAAAGTCCGCAAGATCTGTTGGAGAAGTGATGGGTAAATATCACCCTCATGGTGATCAATCNATTTACGATACNATGGTGAGAATGGCCCAAGAATTCTCCCTCCGATACCCTCTAGTAGACGGGCAAGGNAACTTTGGATCTATTGACGGAGACCCACCCGCTGCAATGAGGTACACAGAAAGTAGACTAGACAGAATAGCTAAACACATGCTTGAGGACATAGACAAAGATACTGTGGATTTCCAACCTAATTTTGATGATTCTGAGCAAGAGCCAACAGTTTTACCATCAAGATTACCAAATCTCTTGCTAAATGGAAGCGACGGTATAGCTGTAGGAATGGCTACTAGAATTCCACCACACAATCTAACAGAGGTATCTGGTGCTGTTAAACTCCATGTAGAAACGATATTACAGGAAGGAGAGGATAATCTAGGAATTCCTGAGATTTCTATAGAGCAATATATGGAGCACGTAAAAGGACCCGATTTTCCTACGGGAGCAACTATTCACGGTATCGATGGAATCTATGACATGTACACTTCAGGCAAGGGAAGATTCCATGTCAGGTCAAAGTGCGATGTTTTGGATGACCAGAAAGGAAAGAGAATTATTATTCACGAAATACCTTACCAAGTCAAGAAAGCAGACATGCTTGTACAAATCGCTGACCTGGTAACAAAAGGCACAGTAGTTGGAATTAGAGATATCAGAGACGAATCATCAAAAGAAGGTATTAGAGTCGTTATTGAGGTTAAAAACAATGCTGATCCACATGCTGTATTGAACCAATTATACAAATCGAGCAGATTACAAGAATCTTACTCTGCAAATATGATGGGGATTTTAGACGGAAGGCCGGTTCTTCTAACATTACCAGTAATGCTACACACATATGTTTCACACAGAGAGGATGTAATCGAGCGCAGAGCTAAATTCGATTTAGGAAAAGCCGAAGCAAGAGCACATATTCTTGAGGGCTTAGTCAAGGCTCAAGACCGTATTGATGATGTTATCGCAGTTGGTAAAGGAAGTTCGAGCAGGGAACAGTTTGAATCTATACTACAAGGCAATGAAACATTCCCAGGAATTGCAGCATTCTCATTTACGATACCCCAATCCAAAGCGATAGCAGAGAGGAGATTATACCAACTTAGTAGGCTTGATGTCGAAAAAGTACAAAACGAGTATGATGAGTTGCAAATCAAAATAACAGACTTGAAGGACATTATTGAATCAAGAGCTCGAAGGCTTGACATTCTCTTGACTGAAATGACCGAGATGACCGAAAAACACGGTGATGAAAGGAGGTCTGCAATAGACCCAATGCCACTATCAATGGATCGAGAAGATCTTATTGAAGAAAGAGCCATTGTGATAACTCTTAGTGAAGACAATTACATTAGACACACCCCGGTAGAGATGTTTAGAACACAAAATCGCGGTGGGAAAGGGCTCAAAGGTGTTACAACCAAAACAGAGGATACNCCTCAACTAATCCTTTCCTGCTTCAGTAAAGACAGACTGCTAATTTTCACTGACCAAGGTAGAGTATACGGGCTAAAAGCATGGGAGACNCCTCAAGGCAGTAGGCATTCAAGGGGATCTCACATCAGAAATCTGNTAGAAAGTATAAGGGACGAAGAAAACATTGTATCGATATTACCNNTGTCTAAGGATTTGCTAGAAAATCCAGAGGGACACTATCTGATGTTTGCAACTCAAAAAGGGTTAATCAAGAAAACATCTCTAAGCGAATATGTAAGAATCAACAGAAATGGAAAGTACGCGTTAAGGTTCAAGATAGATGGCGATTCGCTAGTAAACGTACGTTCTGCCACTGATGAACACGACATTGTCATGATCTCAACCACAGGTTTTGCTTCGCGATTTAAGTGTTCAGCAATCAGGGCATCTGGAAGAGTTTCTGGTGGAGTTTACGGCATAAAGGTAGGAGATCGGAAAGGTTCAGGCGGTGGATTAGTTGCTGGAATGGTTGCTATTAATGACTCCGAAACCCAAATTTTGACACTATCGAAGTTCGGAATGGGTAAGAGGAGCACAATAGGTTCCGGAGAAAGAACTGCTCTACTTGACGAGGATGGAAACCAAAGAACAACAGAGAGTGGTGATTTGAGATTCACCACCGACGGTTACAGACAAACAAGACCTGGAGCAAAGGGTGTCAGAACAATGAAACTGGATGAAGATTTTGGTGACTCAATCATTAGCGTTAGGAAGATTCCGAACCCTGACGATCATATCTTCTTGTTAACTAAGAAAGGTATGATGATAAGAACTGAAGTCTCTCAAACTAAGAAGACCACTGGAAAAGCCACTAGAGGTACTAGAGTCATGGAATTGAGAAACAAGAAGAAAGATGGATATGATGACGAAGTTATCTTTAGTGCACGTCTTCCTGCAGAATTAATCGAAGACTCACAGAAGGATTCTGAGGATGGAGAACTAGTAGACAATATCGAATCTGCGAATGAAGAAATCTCAACCGAAGAAGAGTGACAACTCTCCGACGGGTTCAAACGGTGACCGCTTCTCTTAGGTGCGAAGCGAACCGGGTTTGGTGATAACATGGAAGAACAAAATCTGATTTATGATTGGAATGTAGTTGACTACGAATATTCTCGCAACCCAGCAAATCACCCTCATGGAGTTTGGTTTGATGATGAAACTCTTAGAGATGGATTACAGAGCCCTAGTGCACTGAATCCATCGATTGAACAGAAGATAGAATTGTTAACCTACATGGAGAATCTTGGTATCCAGAAGGTTGACCTTGGACTACCTGGCGCAGGACCATTTCACAGAGAACATATTGATGCTATGTTAACCCACATCAATGATAATGACTTCAAAATCAGACCAGGAGCTGCTGTAAGGACACTAATGAATGACATCGAACCATTGGTTGAGATGCAAGCCAAGCACGGTATGCAAATTCAAGCTAGTGCATTCCTTGGTACAAGTCCAATCCGGCAATTTACAGAAGGATGGACCATGGAAAAACTGGTTTCGACAATGGAAAAGGCAGTATCATATGCTGTTGAAAATGACGTTCCCGTTATGTTCGTTACAGAGGATACAACCAGATCGAAACCTGAAGATGTCAAACTAATCTATCAAAGAGCAATGGAATTAGGTGTCAGAAGGTTGTGTGTCTGCGACACATGTGGTCACGTTACCCCAAACGGAGTTAAGCAACTTCTTTCATTTATCGATGAGGAAGTTATCAAAGATGGTGGATATCAGAGAAGAGATATCGAAGTCAACTGGCATGGACACCAAGATCGTGGTCTTGGAGTTGCCAATAACTTAGCAGCTGTTGAAGCAGGGGCTGATGTTATTCATGGAACAGCACTTGGTGTTGGAGAAAGGGCAGGCAATGCTCCTCTGGACCAAACCCTAGTCAATCTTTCTTTAATGGGTATAATCAACAATGATTTGTCAATGCTGAGCGAGTACGTTCAGAAAGCAAATGAATACATCACAGTTCCATTACCTAGAAACTACCCAGTCTTTGGACAAGACGCTTTTGAAACAGGGACTGGTGTTCATGCAAGCGCTGTAATAAAAGCGATCAAAAAAGGAGACATGTGGCTAGCAGATCGCGTTTACAGTGGAGTTCCTGCGGGAGATTTTGGCCTTGAACAAGTGATTAGAATTGGACACATGTCTGGCCGCTCGAATATCATTCATTGGCTTGAGAGTCGAGGGCTGGAAGCAACTGATGAATTAGTGGCGCATCTGTTCGAGGTTGCCAAGAGTCAACCAAGAAATATGGAAGACTACGAAGTTGAGAATGCCATTGCTGCNTTTACTCAGTGATTAAGATCCCTCTTCTTGTTCGGTTTCATCGGAATTGATACGGTTCCATTCAGCATCNACTGAGCCACCAGACCATTCGCCTTCAACATCGATTTCGACCATGTCGTCCTCTTCTCGCCAAATCGCATCTCCTTGACTGCCGTTTACTATCAGGACGTTCCTATCGTCAACTTGGGATTGCAATAAGTCGATGTATTTTGTAACTGGTAGAAAGTGACCCACTGGAGTCCCTGCAGTTACGAATGGATTGGTAGCNGTACAAATCATCAGCCCATTTTCAGGGGCGACAACATCGACTGACAAACCAGGNGAAGCNGGGTCAGAAATAGTTGCAACTACATCNCCTTTCATGACAACACTGCCAGGACCAACAAACATGTCAAGAAGTCCTCCCTCTCCTGCACGTAACCACTTTGAACCACCTGCATTTAACCTAAATCTTGGTCTGCTTGGATTCTTTGGTATAACTTTCAGAGCACGTAAAACATTCAAACACCCGTGAACTGCTACCTTNACAGCATTCTGTTCCAATCTATTTGCTCCTCCACCTTCATATGTAACAGCAGCAATGTCCTGACTATTTGCAACTCTTCTAAGGCTCCCCTTNGGAGGTCGACTGTCCAGAATTACCTCTATACCAAATGCTTTAGCAAGCAAATTAGACTCNGGGTGAGATAAATCTCCTCTGATTTGTGGCATGTTTGATCTTCCNGTTGCTGCGCTGTGCAAGTCTATGATTACATCTGAACCGTCGATTAGATTCTTCTTCACNGTGTAAGCAACCCTTGATGTTGTGCTACCTTTCGGAAGNCCAGGAAAGGCTCGATTTAGGTCTCTGCCATCTGGNAAATATCGAGATTTTGATCTATATCCAGGGAGGTTAAGNACAGGTACAATTCTTACAGTNCCTGCCATTAATCTNGGATCTAATGCACCCTCAAGCTCTGTGAACTTTGACGATAGTAGGTGTGTGCAAGCACTAGGNCCNGTTAACTCGTTGCCGTGTGTTCCACCGATTATCGTTACTACTGGACCCGGTCTAACTCCGTGGAAAACTGTAACAGGAATCGGCCAGGAGTCTCCCATATCAACATTCAAAAGAGGCATCATTACAGTCCTCATTTCCCCTTTTTTGATTCGNTTTCTCAGAAATCTAATGTCTTTCCAATTCGATATTCTGTCCCATTCTGGCCTACCTTCTGATTCATGCTCAGCTAACGCTTTTTTGATTGCCAGACGCCTTGTTTTAGGAAGCTCGTGGGCCACCCTAACTTTGCGTTTCTTCCGGCCCATGTCACTACCATCAATAGGTAGGACATCAAAGTGATGGAAGCCAAATAGCAAATGAACCGCCGGTTATTTCCNNCATNTATGGGANAGGGAGTGCAGAGGCAATATGCCCCAAACTCGATTTGTTTTGGTTGTGGGCCTGCAAATGAAAAGGGTCTGCAGATTGATTCTTACAGAACAGAAAGAGGTTTNGAACTAAAATTCCTGCCTTCGGATGAACACCAGGCATTTCCTGGCATGGTAAATGGAGGAATTATTGGTAGTCTCATGGACTGTCATGGGAATTGGGCAGCAGCAATAGCATTGATGGATGCAGCGGNATTAAAAGAACCACCATGTACTGTTACTGCTACCTATTCGATATCGCTTAGAAGACCAACTCCCACTGGTGTTGAGCTGCATATTATAGCCGAAATTGAAGAGTTGATGGAAGATCGAGCGAAAGTAAGGATGGAACTGTATGCTGACGAGAAATTGTGTGCAACTGGCAAAGGATTGTTTGTCGCTGTGAANGAAGGTCACCCTGCATATCATCGGTGGTCATGAATGGTAAAGCCAAATGACGATCAGATNANCAATTTGAATGAACTAAAGGANATNGTTGTCGATGTAATGTTAGGGATGAGTATATGGAGTAAGGAACAACTTGCTATGTTAGACAAGATTCCTCTTGGAGTCCTGCGAAAAAATGCCACACAAAGACATGGAGTGACCAGATGGAAAATTGGTGTTAAGACTCCATCAAGCCCTACCGAAGTAGAAGTTATCGACCTTCATCCTGAGCTACTGACTAATGATTGGAAAGCCTATGGCGCATGGGTTCTACATCACGAGTATATTCATGCTCTCGGGTTTACATCGCATAACTCCGAATTTCGTCAATTAGAGCACCTATGGCCGAGTCCAAAAGCAGGAAGCATGGGATTGAAATTTACCGAATTTTTGAGAAGAAGGAATGCAAAATGGTTGTTGAGGTGTGACTCTTGCAACAAAGAATATCCTAGACAAAAACCAGGTAATGGTAGACTTATGTGCAGAAAATGTAGAAAAATACTGGTTGATGTTCCAATAACCCGTCACAGTGATTAGTAAATGACACGACAGCAAGTTATGCGCAAAGCAGTATCTATCCTGCTATTGTGCATATTGTTTCTACCCATCACTCAAGCCGCAATAGATTCTGAAGAGGGCGGCGGAGAATTATGGTTTTCCTGTGAAAACAAGAATGATTGCTCACTGACAGAATTTCACACCGGAGAGGCTAGCATCTCAGAGACTGTAAATTCAGCAAGCCCACTCAATCCGTCAACAGTTTTCATAGAATTACCTATGATGCCAGAACAAACTGAGATAGCCTTAATCCCCGATGTAATCAAGGAGTTACAAATTGATTTGAAGTATCAAGACGACATATTTGGTGTGACAAGACCAGATCTACAAGTGACTTTGATAATAGCTCAATCAACCACCGTAATTGAATTTGAGGGAGATTCTAACCCAACGGATGGTATGTCTGGACCACACAAGGTTGAAGATTACTCGATCGATCATCAAGGAGATAGATTACTTTGGCCTGGAGAAGAGATTCGTATATTATTACAATTTGAAATCGATAGACCCGGAACCTGGGTTTTGAACCTCAGGGGTTCATCTTTCATGATGTTAGACATAATATGGTCTGAGGATATCGAGTCTAGAGACGTTGACGAACCTTCGTCAGATGGTAATCCAATGCGCACTGAACTAGACACAATGCACTATGGTGCTCTAGTGGAAGATGACAGAGATTGTTGGACATTTGAAGTGGAAAATCATGAATTATTGAGGATTACTTTTGTTTGGGAGGAGGTACCTGCTGAAATCGAACAAGCACATGGTCAACCAGATCTTATCTTGCCTGATAGAAGGTTAGCCCCTGCACCGGATTTGGAAACCCAAGTAACGAACGGTGAGACTAGAATGACTTGGCAATGGAGGGCACTTCCAACCGGAGAATACGATTTTTGCATCGGCGGCAGGCTAAATGCCTTCCAGCCATATGAATGGATTGGATTAGTAGCCTTCGAAGGCATTGGACCTACATCTCCAGAGCAATTCGATTATTCGAGTTGGGAGTGGCAAGGTTACGGAATGAAAGGTGATGAGTATGGTGCTGTGGATTTATCTTCCTCATCTGGAGTTATGATTGTTGTACTATCTCTATGTTTACTAGTAGGCTTATCTATAGAGTTAAGAAGAGATTCAACATCCAAACCTGTTAGGTATGGAATATTCATCCCAGGAGTAATTATTCTCATGCTGGGAGGCATCATTTCTCCAGCCTATTCAATGGCGGGAGAGGTTCAAACCTCAGATCAGATGAGTCTCGATGAATTGATCGATACACGGTTAGATCAGTTGTGGCATGCTGCTCACCCAAATACCCCAGCCTCATCCAGAGCCTTACACGTTGGAGCAACATTTGGGATGCTTGACGGTGAGACTTTGTCAGTAAGATTAGTCGCAGACTCTGCATGGCCATTGGATGATGGGCGGTGGCAGCTACATATCCCTGAATTCTATGAATTAGACTTTGAATCACTCATATTCGCAAAAGTAGCTCAGAAATCATACAGCAACCCAACAGATGATTTGCTTGATGCTCACTCTAGGACATTCATACTTCTTGCTGCGAGAACGTTAATGCTGGACGTATTGATGCTTGAAGCCATGCTAGTTGTTGATGATTTGCCTGATTCTTCAGTAATTAATTTCCAATCTAAAATGACTACATCTGGAAGTTTAGGGCTGATTCAAGACCCAACATGGGGTACAAGGCCAGTAGACATTCCAGAAGGTCGCTGGCGATTAATGCAAGACAACCTTTATCCAAGCTTGATTTCGATTACAATGCTTGATGGGGTAAAGGATGACCTTGAGTTTAGAGTACAAATAAACGGTGGAATCGATCATAATTTGATGTATTCCTCCCAAGGAGTAAAGCCATCCAGTCCTTTGTTTGAATCTCAACACTTGTGGATGATTGCAGGAATTTCGCTTGTCGCTTTAGGGATGTTTATCGAAAATAAAAGGAGAAAGAAGGCGAAAGTCATACTTTCAGAATTAATCTCAGAAAATATCTGGAATTAATCCTCTAGTGACTTGAGAATGTCTTCTACATCATCGGTAATATTTCCTTCATCGAGTGCCTTCATTAGTTTACTCTTCTTTGCTTTCGAAAGTTTAGATGCGGCTTCTTCTATCATTGCTCTTTCCTCATCTGTGACTTTTCCATCTGCAAGTGCAGACTTGATAGCACCTTTTACTGCAAGTCCCACAGCATCCTCATCACTGATACCAAGTATTTCTTGGATTTTGGTTAAGTCATCTAATTCCTTTTGTGTAATTACGCCATCAGCATATGCATTTTCATATTCTTTAATTAGGAATTCTGTGTAACTCTCAGGGTTCAGTATGACATCCCTTATCAAACCAAAATCTATACTCCCTTGCTTTGATCCCATCTCGAGCAATACAATGGATTTTCTTACTTCTTTGATAGCCATATCCTTTAGACCATGTGCGGCCCATACAATACCAGCAACTGCGACTGCTGCTGCAAACCATCGCATTACATCTGGGTCAACTAAATCTCCTGGAGATATCAATTGAAAGATACCGATTACCGCCATTAATGAGCCACAAATAACCTCAAACCAATCATTCAAATCAGGTTCATCGTCAAAGACAGATAGTCTCTCATCGACCACGCTATCATCGCTGCTCATGTAACCCTCTCACACACGATAGACCTTGAGGGTGTCGGCGTAACAATCGTTTACCTTTTGGACTATTGACGCCTAAAGGTGTTTATGGGTGAGCCGGAAAGAGCCGTATCTAAACTCGGCTTGCCTACAGAATTCTCAGATTTCGTTGAGAATAAATGGGGCATCAAGACACTCCATCCACCACAGGCTGAAGCGATGCCTTCTGTGCTGAGCGGCAGAAATACAATGCTTTGCATTCCCACAGCAAGTGGAAAGACACTTGTTGCATTTATGGGAATAATCAATCAGATATTATCTGTTGATAAGGGTAGCAGAGGAATTTACATTGTCCCTTTGAAAGCGCTAGCAAGTGAAAAATTAGATGAATTAAAAGAATTAGGTGAACACCTAGGTCTGAAAATTGGCCTTGGAATTGGTGATGCGCCAAACGAGGCTAGACAAATTGATGATTGTGATATCCTTGTTTGTACAAGCGAAAAATTAGACTCATTGATGCGATCGAAGCCCGAGGTTTTGCGAAGAGTATCGGTCGTAGTTGCTGATGAATTCCATCTACTAAATGATAGTTCAAGAGGACCAACGATGGAAATTAATCTGGCTAGAATTAGGCACCTACTGCCCGCAGTTCAAATAATCACATTATCTGCTACAGTGGGGAACTCCCAAGACTTAGCGGACTGGTTGGATAGTGAACTAATCGTGTCACAATGGCGACCGGTTTCACTAGAATACTCTACATTAGCAGAATTAGACTTGGAACCACGAGCAATACAAAAAAGCGAATTACAGACAGGTTCGAATCTCAACCCACCTCGTACTCTCAGTGGGCCGAAAAGCCACATCGCCTGGGCTGCACTAGAAGATGTTTACAACCAAGAAGGGCAACTATTAGTATTCGTTGGAACCCGGAGATCTGCCCAATCAGAAGCAAAGAAACTCGGTCAAAGAATGGCTAAATTCTTGTCAAAATATGAGCCAGAATCACTTAATGAATTGCAAAACTTATCTGAAAAATTGGCAAGAAATTCTAATTCTGCCATGGGAGACGCTCTCGCAGAATGTGTCAAAGGCGGAGTAGCATTTCATCATGCAGGATTGAGACATTCGCAAAGACAGTTGATTGAATCAGCNTTCAAGGAAAGATTGCTTCANTGTTTGTGTGCAACTCCAACCTTAGCTGCGGGAGTAAATTTGCCAGCAAGAAGAGTTCTTGTTCGTGATCTAAAAAGATTTGATGACGGTATGAGCAGATTACTACCTGTAATGGAAGTAAGACAGATGCTTGGTAGGGCTGGTAGGCCAAGATACGACCCCATTGGAGAAGCATGGCTAGCATGCAAGGGTGGTGACCCTAGACAGGCAGCTGATGAGATAGCAGATCGATATATACACGGGCCTATCGAAGATATAACATCAAAATTAGCTGCTGAGCCTGCNATGAGATTTCATCTACTTTCATCAATAGCAACCGGTGGTCTGACCAAAAGAGAGGATATTGCGAACTTCTTTTCAAGCACTTACTTGGGTCATTCACAAACCAATTCATACCTACAGGAAAATATAGATTCTATGCTTAGATGGCTGGTTGAAAAGCGTTTCATNAGACGAACCAATATTGGAACTCAAGAAGAGGAGTGGGATGATACTATTCCAGTTTGGGTNGATGCAGCAAAATCTGCTTCTGGAGTAGATATTTCGCGNAAAAAGTCGATTGAACCAACAGAAGCAACCTTTGGCTTCCAAAGAGCATCTCGTATCAGCGTAATTCCTGACAATAATTTCACAATAGAGGCACTAGANACCACCTATGAGGCAACCTCNATGGGTGAAAGAGTTGCACAACTGTATATTGATCCATTATCTGCTGACATAATGATAGACGGAATGCGTAGAGCGGTCAGAAGAATTGTCCGGAATAGTCTTCCCGTNACAGANTTTAGCCTATGTCATCTTGTAGCTGCTACTCCAGATTTCATATCACTTTGGCCTAAATCATCAGAATTAGAATTTGGAAGCACNCTAAGACAGAAATCNTCNATNGTTGAAGATGAATTATTGATTGAGAGTCCGATAGATGAGAGNGCAATGGGATTAATCAAAAGTGCATGGTGCACCGAAATGTGGTATGAGGAAGAAGACCTGAGGAATATCGAAAAAACNCTCGGAGTCACTCCTGGTGATGTAAATTCAAGAACAGATTTGATGGCTTGGTTATTGCTAGCTGCAAGAGAAGTATTGTTACGCGATGATGTATTTGCAGACGAACACCTTGGGTATGTCGCAGAGCTTGCTGGTATGNTGGACAAAACNCGAGCGAGAGTAAGGGCTGGATGTAAAGAGGATNTGTTGAATCTAGTACAGGTTAGAAATGTCGGAAGAAATNGAGCTAGAACTCTCTCTAAAATGGGAATAAGAACTCCTGCTGACCTTNTATCAATGAGCAATAAGCAATTGGATGAACTGAAGTCTAAACGTGGCTGGGGCCCAATTTTAGTTGACAGAATTCTTGAATCTGTNGCGAAACTCACACCTTCAAGTAGTTCAAATGCCAAAAGAAGCGATGATGANCCACTTCCTGGCGAACGCCAATTTTGAAATTGTGCATCCTTTACCAAGCATATGGCCGGAGAATTATTTCCTTGTCAGAGAGTNANGTTGTCATCTCCTTGTGTGAACCCAAGGGAACTAGCATTAACATGGATTGACAAAAGAGAATCCGAAAATTGGGCACTGATAAGTGGCAATTCGCTTGCNAGCGAAATTCACGCATGGTGTGCCCATGAAGTCTTGATGAGAAATAACAGCAGAGGTACAATGAAATCAAATTCACTGGATGGCGAATTTCTAAGACTGTTGTCCGGAACACACCATGTTGCAACCAGTTTCTCTAGAGCAGGTCTTGTCAAAGGCGAGGAGTTTGCTTGGATTGTAGACTTAAGCGGTGAGGCNAGTATGGATGACTTCACAAAAATCGCNGAAGAAATGTCTTTCCAAATCACTGGACAGAGACCAAACCTAGAAATTTTTGACCATCATAGATTAGGAATCGAAGGAGAAAAAAGCGAAAACGCAGCAATTGGTCATATTCACTTAGCAGATTTACGCTAGGGTTCGTAAATGTCAAAGAGTTCCGCCATTACGACANNCCATGGTGGTTGCTACACGGCAGTCTGAATCAATTCTATCAAGCGGTAGAATACTGGATGAAGATAAGATTACAAGAGCACTAAACAATGCACAAAATTTNGGTGCAGAATATGCAGAAATNCGNCTAGTTAGTGAGACTACTAATACAGCNTCTCTGAAAGACGGTAAGCTNGAGAGAGCGATTCCNGGTCAAGAGGTAGGAGTAACCATGCGTATCCTAGCAGATGGTGCATGGGGAGTCCACTCNACAAGCGACATCGATTCAATTATCNATCAAGTTGAACCTACTTACAGGCTAGCAAAAGCAGTCGCAGCNAGAAGGTCTCCCTCACAACCTGCTGTTGGCTTGGCAGAGGTGCCTGTNATNGAGGATGAATTACACTGGAGGAGTGTAAAAGACGTTCGTGANACAAGTTTAGACACAAGGATTGAGCTTATGTTAGCAATCGATAACGAGGCTAAAGACCATGANAAGATCGTTTCTACATCCACTGGGTGGTCAGACGAGCACATCCATACAGAGTTGATGACTACTGAAGGNATGAATAGAGTCTGGTCGTTTCAAAGGAGCCTGATTAACGGAATGGTTACGGCAAGAGAAGGCGATGATGTTGTGTCCTATAGAATGAGGCACGGAGGCGAAGGTGGACTAGAAGTGATNGAATCNTGTGACCTTGGCGAGATGGGNATAAATGCAAGAGTATCTGCTCTGAGATTACTAGGAGCTGAAAGAGCGCCATCAGGTAGGATACCTCTAGTTGCTGATAGAGACCTTACCGGNGTTTACATCCACGAGGCCCTNGGACATCCATGTGAAGCAGACTTGGTAGCTGCTGGTGATTCCTGTCTAGAGGGCAGGCTCGGCCAGCAGATCGGTTCAGAAATCTGTACAGTNGTAGATGATCCTACGATGAGAGGAGGATACGGATGTTACCCNATAGATGATGAAGGTGTAGATACAAGGCCAAAGAATCTTATCGTTAANGGAATACTTACTGAATACTTGAATCACCGTGAAACTGCNCACAGATTTGACTTAGACCCAAACGGCGGCGCAAGAGCTCAGGATGGCCTTCATCATCCCCTCGTGAGAATGTCAAATACAGTAATTCAAGGTGGATCACACAGAGATTTGGATGAGTTGATTGAAGACATTGATTTCGGNATATATGCTTGTGGAAGNAGAGGTGGACAAGTTGACACAGGAAGAGGCTCATTCCAGTTCGCTGCCCAGGAAGCATGGATNATTGAAAACGGCTCCCTNGCTCGACCAGTCAGAGACGTCAGTGTTTCAGGAATGACTCTTGAAATATTGAAAAATGTTGACGGATTNACAAAAGANGCAAAGCTTGCAGCACCCGGTTTCTGCGGTAAAGGCCAAACCGTTCCTGTTGGAGACGGCGGNCCATTGATGCGAATTAAAGAAGCATTGGTGGGATGAAGATGATCCCGGACGATGCTGCTGAAAGATTGCTAGACTCCGCACAGATTATNGCAAGAGAATGCGAAAAGTTGGAGATCTCGCAATGGGAAGTATACGCTACCCAAGGATACGGTCACTCACTNGACATCGAGGCTGGAAAGATATCTATGGCCTCCGGAGGAGGTGAAGGNGGATTCGGCATTAGAATAGTNGAGGATGGTAGATACGGATTTGCTCATCTCGTAGACCCGCACTCCTCCTCGAGGGCCATCAAAGAAGCATTGAGCATAGCNAAAAAATCCCCATCCATCGAAGGTTTTGAACTACCCGGGGAGCAGGCTGCAAAGAAGGTTGGAGGAATGATGGATAAATCAATTCTGAGTATGGGTCCCGAAGATCTGTTAGAGCAAGGTGACCAATTACTTACTAGAGTTACNGAACTTGATTCAAGAGCTGTTGCAGTAGGAGGAGGAATNGGAATTGGNGCAGGATCTGGAGCANTACTGACAAGTACAGGNATCGAAGATTCTGGAGTTTACACTTCTCATGGAATTGGAGTTCANGTTTCAATAGACGAAAATGACCAATTAACTTCATCATACGAAGGAGAATCTTCTCGTACAGCGCTGAAAGATTTGACTGCCAGTGTCGATAAAGCAGTACACTGGGCGCAAATTACAAGAGACAAAATCAAAGGTGGACCGACGGAGGATTGTCCTGTCCTAATGACGTCAGATGGTTTCTCTCCACTATTTTCTGTAGTAGTGCCATCAGCGATTAAGGGAGAGAGATTAGCAAANGGTGAGTCNTTTTGGTCCGGAAAGATGAANCAGCAAGTCATGGCAGAGCACCTNTCTTTAGTCGACGACGGTTTGATGGAGGGAGGAATGTCTTCAGGTTCAAGAGATGGAGAAGGAGTCCCCAGTCAAACACAAACGTTGGTTGAATCTGGAAAACTAACTGGAGAGTTATGGTCCACAAGAGATTCTGCAAAACTAATTTCAGAAGGAAAAGTAGAGAACGTATCNAGCACAGGGTCTGCCTCCAGAGGAAGTCATAGTTCGCCTCCAATTTGCGGCTGCAGTGATCTAATACTCAGTTCCTCTANCAAATCACTATCNAGAGATAGACTAGTCGAAGAAATGGAAAATGGTTACGTTGTTCACAGTGTCATGGGAGCACATACCGCAAACCCAACCAGTGGTGATTTCTCAGTTACAACATCAACNATCCTCCGTGTAGAAAACGGAGAGATTGCTGGTGCGCTCTCGCAAGCGGGCCTTTCAGGCAACATGGCAAAAGCATTAGCAGGCAGAGTTATTTTGGGAGACACGAGAATACGAAAAGGGTCCTACAGCACAGGGTCAATGCATGTCCCNGATGTATTACTAATGGATGCCTTTAGAGTAAACCCCGCTTGATTCCACTTTCANAGATCTATAATCTCTAACAGACACCTTCAAGAACCTCCTCCATTGGTTANNCAATTCCACGGAGGTGAAAGGGAGTGTCAACAAAACTCAACCAGCCAGCACGAAGCCCAAACACCCGTCCTCAGACGGGCCTGAAATACAAATTGGACCGTCGAGGTGCGACCTATGTCAGACTATGACTCTCATGTTGCTGAGGTGCTAAAACAAGTACCAGAAGCTGACCCANAAAAAGTTGCTGAAGCCTTCGCAAGATACGAGAAGGATTTCTTAATTCCACCAGAGGATGCGATGAGGTCTGTCCTAAGGAGGTTTCAATCAGATACCGGGACTCCCGCACCTAATACACCAAACCAGGCTGGCCAAAAACAATCAATTCCTATCAAAAAAGTAGACAATTTAACCGACTTGTCGGGAGAAGACAGGAACGTAGAGATTGAAGTTGAAATCGTAACTCACAACCCAAGAACTACCGTAGTTAGAGGAGAGGAAAAGATTGTGCCTTACGGCTTACTAGAAGACAACCCATGGAATGAAAATGGTAATCGTACAAGATGGGAATTCAAAGATTGGGGAAATAATCCAAACCTTGCACCAGGTGCAGTTGTTAGACTTGAAGGAGTATCAGTAAATGAGTATCAAGGTCGAATGAGTATCAACATAAATCAATCCAGCAGAGTTGTTGTTCTACGTGAAGGTGTTCGAACTGTAACCACACCCGGAGAGCCTACGGACATCAACACAATTCAATCCGAAGGAAATTACACCATTGTTGGGAGATTACTAGCTAGCAGACCCGACGTAATACACCGTAAAGACGGCTCTGGTTCAATAGATGTGGTAAGAGGAAGGATTGCTGATGAATCGGGAGCGATTGGTTTTCTCTCATGGGAATCTTTTGGCCATGAAATTGGATCCCTGCTCAAGCTAGAGAATGCCCAAGTCAAAGTTTTTAGAAATACTCCAGAAATCAACATTGGAGCATCGACCAAGATTGAGATTTATCACGACTCGAATTTNGCAACCTCGGATGATCTGATNGCGAGGTCGGTAAGTAAAATCGAAGATTTGAGAGATGGTTCAAGAGATGTTGAAATCGTGGTCCAAATNCAGAAAATGATTCGCAGAGATTTCAAGACCAAAGATGGAGAAGAAAAGAGTGTCTGGTCAGGCGATATAGCAGACCCTACAGGAAAATGTCGATGCTCCATTTGGCAAGATCCTCCCTTCGACTACGAAGATACTCCNATAACTGTCAGGCTCAAAGGCGTGAGNGTAAGAGCATGGCAAGGTATACCCGATATAACCGTAGATGACGTGTCACAAATTGAAGTCCTAGCAGGCGCACCATGGGGTGACGATGTTGACCTTGCTGACAATGTAGTAGATGTNCCGCTATCAGAACTTACCTCCGGTGCCAGCCGNGTTGGAATATCCACAAAAGGACACTTAATCTCAATCAAGGAAGACTCTGGAGTNATTTACAGATGTACTGAATGCCGCAGNGTGCTAAGAGATGGAGANTGCGCAACNCATGGAGCACAAGAGGGCAATCAGGATATACGGCTAAGAATGGTTTTAGACGATACATCTTCGTCTTTATCATTAATNGTAAACAAAGAAGGAACCGAATCTCTTACTGGAATGACACAAGAAGAAATTGCGAATTTCATACAAGAGAATGGTTCTATGANNTTNGTTCAGAACATGAGAGAAAAATTACTAGGCTGTAAATTGATGGCTAATGGTAGGACAATTGTTGACGAGCAAGGTGCTATGTTGCTTTCAGATAGAGTGGAAATNATCGAGGTAGATTCTGTAATGGTTGCTGCCGAATTGAGAGCAAGATGGGGGGTGGTCTGATTGCAGCCATCTAGAAGAGCAAAAAGGCAGCCTGCATGGCATATGCTTGCTTCAGAGTTCGGTACCTCGACATTAAACCAACAGGGATCGGGTGAATTTGATCCTCTCTTCATAATCACAAAACTTGGTGCTAAGGTAAACCGTGTCGTTGTCGCNGGATTACTTGAGAGGCTTGAACCGCGTGAAACAGCTAACGGTGCAACNATGTGGCANGGACATCTAAGAGACCCATCTGGNTTGCACTACTTCTCNGTAGGAGATTATGCACCTGAATCNATGAGGGAATTGACNCTGCAATTATCCTCGAGACTTGATGACGGAGAAACAATAATGATGATTATGACAGCAAAAGCGAGATTCTTCCAAAGCGAAGAAGGTGCTGTGTACACGAGTTTGCGTCCGGAGGAAGGAGCAATAATTACCAGGGCAAGATACAGAGAATGGTTAGTTGAGGCCGTTTCTGGTATGCTAGAGCGAATAGACATGCACGAAAAGTCACTATCACTGGAAAAATCAATCCAATCCCTCTCAGAAGCNGGAATACCAGAAAACATGCGTGAGGGGATACTNCTTGCCAACGAACATTACGGNGATATTGANCTTGAAAGCTTCAGACTTAACACCATGCAGACTTTGGATATNGCAGAAGACAAAATGCCGTCTTCNGCACCTCAACCNAAACCAACTCCTCAGACTTCNCTAAATGTNGAGGAAGATTCTCAGNCTGTTGAAGANGAAAAACAGGATGTTGACTTGAAGGAAGTTATGCTGGATTTGATTCGCAGATTAGACCAAGGTGAGGGAGTTGATTTCGACACACTTCTTAGCAACGCAGCCGCNAGGGGTCATGATAGGGATGACGCAGAAGCTAGCTTAGATGATTTATCAGAGGAAGGCTCNGTTCACGAACCNAGATTTGGCTGGTTCAAGATAACAAACTGAACTGATATATCCAACAGATTGAAGTCCTCTCTTACTCTCCTAGGGTTACAGGTGAGAGTATGGCAGGAACCGACTTCTTCATTCGCCCAGCAAGTGGAACATCCAGTTCCGATTGGTTGAGACTTCCAAATGCCGATATCAGTGTTACAATCACAAGAAGAATCACTAGAACCGTTTTACACGGAGGAGAAGGTGATGATTTAGTGGATGAGGGCGCTGAATCTGCGGTTTACACNGTACGTGGAGANATGGATTTTGACGAATACAAGAAAGTTTTGANCATGTTCAGGTCTGGCCAACCATATATCCACGACCCGTTCGAAGAGAGAGATGTAAAAACCGTATTTAGCAAAATGGATTACGATGGCTCTGAGAAGATTTACACTTTCGAGTTTATTGAAGACATAAGATGAGGCCTAAACATGCGTTCCCTAGATGAGTCAAGAGAGATTCTGTACGTTATCAGAACTCTTGATGTGCTGATGGGNTCAGGGGTTGGTCTCGAAGCTGCAATACATTCGATTTCCCAAGGTGGATACGGAATCATTTCCAAAGATTTTAGCGACTTAATGGACANTATCAACAAAGGAAGACCTCTTGAAAAAGAACTCAGATCTTTGCTGAAAAAGGCTGAAACTGANGGATACAAGAGAGTCATCAATACCATGCTAAACAACGTCACTCAGAACACAGATATTATCGAGACCTTGCGTAAGCAGGGTGAGAGGATGGAAGANACAAGAACAGAAGCCGTCAAGGAATACATCGAAGAGTTAGGAGGGGTTCCAGAGACCCTGTTATCTATTGGCATGATAGGGCCAATCATCCTTGCTATAGTGGGTATTGCTCCACAACTTATGGAAGGTGCTGAAGCCGTACTAGGCTCCATGGACCAAGGAGTAATGATGAGCATTGTAAATGTTGGATTAATGCTAACTTTACTTGGAATGGCTATGATTGGGCTAAAAGCACATACAAAGGATCCGGGGTTGTGAATAATGATTTTCTCGATTCTTGAAATGTTCAGAAATGAGCCATTCTTACTATTGATGATTACAATAGGNGTTGCTTGTGCTATAGGTGGTTTTCCACCTATGATTGAGAGAAAAAGGAGAAGGTCAATAGAAAATGATTTGCCNGCCCTANTAGAAGCATTATCTGANTCTCTTGGTGCAGGTCTAGGTTTACAGCAAGCAATGATGGCTGAGGCGGATAGAAATACCGGAATTCTTGGTAAATTGCTACGTGAAACATTGAAAGAAAGTCACGCATCNTCTTTTGATGCTGCGCTTTCAAACTTTGCAACAAAATCGAGATCATCTCAAGTTCAAAGAGTAATGCATCTTATTTCTACTGCTATAGAACAAGATGCTCCTCTNCAAGACATACTTGCAGATATGTCAAGAGANTATGAAAGATTAAACGATTTAATGAANAGAAGGGAAGGAGATCTCAATGGTCGTGCTATTCTTATCATTCTCTTCGTTTCTATTGGTCTACCATTCCTTATCGCATTCATAGTTGGGNTATTTGCTCCAAGAAGTCAAGGTTATCAGNTAGGTGATTTCAATTCGTCCTTTACACTATTCTTTGGCGCTGCCTCACTGATTGCGGTGGGTGTTGGTGGTAGAATGTTAGGAAGAATGCGTTCATCTCTATGGTGGGCACCTCTNTGGATGGCGGTTTCTATGACGATTTATCACGTTGGAGTTATGGTAATTGGGGGTTAATTAATGCAAGAAATATTAGATCAATACGGCAGAGTTACAGTATACATGGAGCCAAATCATCCGTCTCCTATGTACCATGTTGACGGAGGGGTGGAACCAAACCCTTACGGTAATCTTGCTGTACTGCTAGAGGATGANAATTTGGAAGAGGTNATGTACAACGGAGGCGCACAGTGCGTAAAGGTTGCACATAGAGANCATGGCATGTGTAGAACAAATGTCTGGGTTGATGATCATCAAGGTCAAGAAATTGCAAAAAATATTGCAGCATTTACCTCTGTTCCATTGGGTGACGGACCTGGAATGGTTCCAATTTTCGACGGAAGATTGCCAGATGGTAGCAGGGTTAATGGCACGATTCCTCCGGTTTCTCCGGATGGACCTACCTTAACAATTCGAAAATTCAGAGAGGACCCATTAACTATNATTGACCTNATCAAATTTGGAACCGTGAATCTCCGACTAGCTGCAATGATGTGGGTTTGGATTGAAGGCCTAGACTCAAGGCCAGCAAATTTCGTTATNGCAGGAGGAACTGGCTCTGGTAAAACCACAACCCTGAATTGTTTAGGNATGTACATTCCATGGCACAAGAGATTGTTGACTGTTGAAGACACAGCTGAATTGCAAGTTTATCATGACCACTGGTTGAGGATGGAGACAAGAAGAGAGAGGCCTGATGGAACTCCGGAAGTAGACATGAATGATTGCCTAAAATCAAGCCTCAGAATGCGTCCGGACAGAATAATTGTGGGAGAGGTTAGGTCAAGTGAGGCCGCAACGCTTCTCACAGCTATGAACACAGGTCACGATGGTTCATTCGGCTCACTTCACGCAAACACAGCGATGGAAACAATTACTCGTATGATAAACCCACCAATGAANGTACCACCAATTATGCTCACTGGACTTGATTTAATTATCATACAAGCAAGGTTGCATGTTNATGGTAAAACNGCTAGAAANATTACTGAAGTTGCAGAGGTGGCTGGAATGGANGGAGATAAGCCACGTTTGAACGCGATATGGAAGTATAATGCAGCAACAGATACTATCGAAGAAACTGGAATTCCATCAAAGATGAGAGAGACAATATGCACAGCTGCTGGAATTACTCCTGCTCAATTCGAGCAACATGTCAAGCAAAGNGAGCAAATCCTTGCTGATTTGNTACGAAGAGATATCAGAGATATNGAGACCGTGACCAAAGTNATNCAGGGATATTANGCAACACGCTAATTNTTTGAGAGATTNAGCTTAGCTAATAGCTCATCTACTCCATCAATCCGACTTCGCATNGCTGCGACTCGATCAGCAGCATCTGCTACAGATTCNGCTAACTCGAGTTCTTCATCAACTTCCTCAGCATTAGGCTCTTTGAATTGATAAGCAAGTTTTTTCAGATCAGCAATTATTGATTCGACCTCTGTATCACTAACTTTTATTCCAGGNGCAATTCTTGGNATTTCACTTGGAGATATGTGACCGAATTCTGCACCAAGAACACCTGCNGCTGCTATGACTCTTGGTCGCAATTCAGCATTGTTTACCTCATACCCTTTCTTTTCTAGNAATCGAATTACTAAGGCTTGCTGTGAATCACCAAATGAACCACCTGACTTATCGAAAATCGCCTCAACTAACTGCTCAAAACCGTCGATATTTCTTTCCAACCTATCCAATGTTCTTCTTTCCTTAGGCGATAGGTGTATAGCACCATGCTGCAGCAATCGAATTATTCTTGTTCTTCTAGCCGTTTTTGGATCTGTAGCAGCAATTTCATCATTCAATGATACCTGTAAATCAAACAATGCATGGACCCTTCCAGAAACTGATGGTAGTCGCATGTCTAAATTCAAACCCCTTGCTTTGTCTTCAAACGCCATCCTCGCTTTTACCATATCACTTGAATTAGATTCGATTATTTCTGGCAATGAATCCCTTAATATTCCACGAGATTCTTCAAACAAACGAAGTGCTTCTCTTTCTCTCCATGAGTTTGGCATTGTGTGAATTGCTTCCTTCTCTTGTTTTGAAATTCTATCCAAATCGTGCAACCTAGATTTGACGAAATTTCTTGCATTTTCATCTGCAAGATTAAATCCATGTGAACTCAGACTTGAGATGAAAGCATTGACATCTTCTGTATCATTGATTGATCCAACTAACAGGAAATCTCGGCANAACGCATCTATTTCTGCCACTCTATCTTCGATTTCGATAACNGAGTGGGATATTTCAAACACTGGAGGTGTGTCGATTGTTACAGGATTTGAAGGTAGGATTTCAATTATTTCTACCTCGTCAACGACTGGCTGCTCGATTATTGCNGGTTCGATTTCGNTAACTNCAGGCTCGGGTGGAGTGGTATTTTCTACCAATGTTGGAGTAACAATTNCATCCTCATCACTCGGAACTGGAATTTGGATTAGTTTTGGAGCTCCTCTCGGCCTNCTCAGACTTTTCTTAATGACTCCCCATGAACCAGACTGTGAGGTAAGCACACCTGCTACTCGCATTAGTAGTGCTTGCTTTGTCCCGGATCGAGGTAAATCTAATTTTGAGCACAATTCATGCAGTTTGTCACGNGATAAGTTATCNAATTTCTCAGGNGTAAGTTGTTTTGCATCATGATTTAGATGTAGGAAGAGTCTTTGNCTTCTCTCCCTAATTGAACCGGATTTTTTAACTCCAAACACGGCTAAAACATCACCTAGATCATTATTTAGAATTGAATCGATGCCATCCGGAGATAAATCCCAGTCAGTCAGAACCAACTCTGCGATTAATTTAGCTCGAAGAACCTCAACTGAACCGTTTTTTGAGATTCCGTGTTGGGCACAAATNTCCTTCAACCGGTCTAATCTAGCCTGATGGAGTTCAGACAAGAGGACTTGCTTATCTTCCATGGGGCTACCTCGAANCCCTTTGCACTCCTCTCCATATTTGAGGTTACACCCTAGACACTGTTGGAAAATGGGCTTTTTTTGGCTAAAATTGGGTTTCCATTGGCTTAATTCTCTATGATAACGGCAACATCTTCAAACACTTGACGCTGTAATCAAAGTCGGGCGAAAGTCATGGGCCGGTATGAAAGGGCAGCAAAATCCTCTCTAAAAGAGGCTTCAGCACTAGCCTCATCGATAATTGACACAGTTCGNCACGACTTGAGAAGAGAAGAAGCCAGATTGGAAGAAGAAATGTCAGATAGAGTTGAATCGGTACAAACAATTCTGAANGAAGTTGCCAGTATTCAAGACGCAATTATCGCTGGNTCTCTTGAGGTAAAAAAGGAGTTGGAAAAGGCCAAAAAAAGANTGGTNAANTACGGAGATAAAGAGTTAATGGCNACTCAGATTATTGGCTCNGCAACTCGTTTAGGTGAACTNAGNATATTACATCTTGACGCTGTNCAAAGAATTCAAGGAGCTCTCGCAAGNCCGCCTACAGCAGTAGATATTATTGAAAGAATGACCAAGGANATCCTCAAGTTATCGGGCTCTTGGGAGGCATCTGCAAGAGAAATCGATGANTCCATTTCAGATGTTGTTGATGCAAATGCACCAATAGAGATGATCGAGTTAGAGAGAGAGATGAACAATAATGGCTACGATTTGATTTTAGCAGGAGATAACAGAGACCCAGATAACATTCAGGCTTGTAGTGACAGAATAAAACAACTAACTGGTGAATTGGGCAAGTCTAGAGATAATCAGACTCTCTGAACAAAGGAGTGTTTATTCTGTCCTCTGAAATCCTACCGTGCTGGATTAAATNGTCAANATAATCATCCATTAGTTGTTTCATTCTTCCNCTTTTTTCTACCTCAGGCTTTTCTCTTGCAATCTTTAGCAATTGTTGCCAACTGAATACTAGATTTTGAGCCCCNGAGTGGCTCTCATCAATTGGGAAGATTCTTTCAACACTTGTAGTAACCNTGCCGTCGCAGCTTAGTGTTTCTAGGACAATATCAATTCTGGGATCAGAATCTTTTGGACCTGAGGTATCTTCACTAGCNGAGAATGTTTTCCATTCTGTTAATGGANTCTCATGACCAAGAGACCGACCTCTATTCCCTGAATCATTNAGTATAGTTCTCACNTTTCTTTGTTCGACAATTAGGCCGATTTTGTCATGCATATTTTCGTCTATCGAATCTAGAATTGTCATCTCTATTCTGAGTGATAATGCAGCCCCTGCGTCTATAACTTTTGAAAATCTTGAGCCTGGAAAATCCTTTCTAGTNAGCAAGATTGTATAACCCTCGAGAGGCACTGGGACAAACCTAAACCTAGTATCGTCCTCTCTTTGTAAACCAAGAGTGTGCCTTCTAGCTCTTGATCCCAAACTTGAGTATAGCGAGCGTGTCGTAACATAGCCATCTATGTCATGATTTTGACGCTTTTCTTCAAGCCACCTAACCCTATCAAAAACATCATCTGGTATCCCTTTCAAATCCTTGTCAAGGGTGACTGAAATGTCATTTCTGGAACGCTTCAACTGTCTCATGACAATCTCACAATCAGCAATTATTACGCCATTTTTTGGAATGTATTCTGGTTTGTCCCCTCCAACTAAAACCCTTGTTGGCTCTCTTCTTGGAAGAACTAATGATGCGGAAAACTCAGGTCTCCTGTTTTTGAACCACCATTTTGCAGAGACTGGAACCATGTCAGCATGCCCATCTGCAAGAAGATCGATTGCAGTATCGATGTGCGGAATCTGTTTGGCTTCCAAAGTTAGTCCATCTGGTGAACTTTCAATGAATTTAAGNGCGTGATTGATGACTCCTTCTCCATTTTCAGGATAAATAAGGATTTGAAAGTGGTTTTTTTCATCCATCAGAACGCCTCGGTCGGCTCTCACCGACAAATCATGGGCGCCAGCCACTCATTAAGAAGGAAACCCCTGTAGCGTTGTTCATGGAGGACATTGAGGTTCTAGACCGAATCGAATCGATTAGAGATTTGGTTAATGCTAATTTAGAATCCATTATNGAAGAAAAAATTGCAACATATGGTGAGGTTGCTGATATTTCTGGAGAAGTTGTCCTGGCGGGTGGAAAGCGACTTCGCCCGATTTTGATNCTTCTTGCTTACGAACTTGCTGGAGGAAAGGANTTGGACGAGATAATGCCACTTGCATTATCATCAGAATTTATCCACTCAGCGACATTAGTGCACGATGATATCAATGATGAATCNTCNACAAGAAGAGGACGACAAACTATTCACTCCAAACTAGGACAAGCAAAAGGAATCATTGCTGGTGATTTCCTCTTTTCGCAAGGATTNGGCCTTGGAGGAAGATACCGTCAAGAGGTTGTTGACGTAATCGCCCACTATTGTTGTAAATTNGCAAGNTCGGAATTTACGCAAATTGATCATGTATTGGACTTNTCAACATCCCCAGAAGATTATCTAGAGATNGTAAAAGGGAAGACNGCGGGGCCNTTTGCAGCTGGATGTAAAGGAGCTGCAATGGTTGCTAATGCTGATAATGATAGTTGCAAAGCACTGTTTGAATTTGGAATGGAATTAGGAATCGCATTCCAANTGGTCGATGANCTACTTGACATCAGAGGAGACGANCGAATGGGTAAGCCAAGAGGGGCTGATGTGTATGAGGGAAANATGACCCTTCCACTCATACATGCACTGACAATATTACACGGTCCGCAGAGAGTCAGATTGGCTGAAATCATAAATAACTTCGAAGATTCTTTGTTTGATGAATTAGTCGAATTACTTAATTTTGGAGAAAGTCTGAGTTATTCTGAAATTTTAATCAACAATCATCTTGAAAGAGCCCTTTACAATCTAGATAATTTTGCTGACTGCGAAGCAAAGCAATTGCTTAAACATGTAGTCCATGTGGTTAAGAATAGACACTCGTGAGGTGTTTAATTGAAAGAGAAGTTTGACCACGATGTCATAGTGATAGGAGGTGGGCCAGCAGGCAGTACCGTTGCAAGATACGCTGCTGAGGGCGGCGCTGATGTCTTGGTAGTTGATGGAAGAGACCCAATCGGCACACCACTTCAGTGTGGGGAGCTTGTTCCGTCAAACGATGAAATGCGAAGACTCTGCCCAGATGTACCTGAAATGGACGACCTTTTCAAAACACCACAACACGCAATCGCAAGACACTCGAGTAAGATGCATCTTGTTCCACCATCAGGAAAACCACTAATTTACGACTTTGATGGCTATGTTCTAAACCGTGTTGCTCACGACGAATTTTTAGTTGACTTAGCTAAAGAGGCTGGTGCACAATACAAGGTCGGTTCTAGAGTAGAAAAAGTGATAGATAATTCTGTAATTTTAAAAGACGGTGGAGAGATAACCGCCAAAATAATTGTAGATGCTGGGGGGCACAATGGTCCAATAAGGCGAGATTATTGGACTGAAAAATCTGTGAAAATTCCAGTGAAATTCGTATTGATGGATGGTGATTTTGGTGAAGCAGTTGAATTACACTTTGGCTCAATGGCACCCGGTGGATACGCTTGGATGTTCCCAAAAGCTACAGGTGCTAATATTGGGCTAGGAATACAGAGGAGTTTTGCTAAAGGAAAGAGCCTAAACGAGTATACTGATGAATTCATTTCAAAATATTCTGGTGACATTAGTTTTAACGGAGCCGGCTCCTTACCAATGTCAGGCACAATCAAGAAATTCGTCAAGAACAACTACATGCTTGTTGGAGATTCAGCAGGAATGGTTCTACCGTCAAATGGTGCAGGGATCACAATAGCGATGATTGGCGGGAGAATCGCTGGTCAGGTTATATCTGAGCATCTAAAAAATGGGCTCGACTTAAGCGAATACGAGAAAAGATGGAAAAAGCAGATGGGTAAAGTTATGGCAAACTCAAAACGTTCTTTCAAAATAGGAAGCCTCCTGTTCAGACTACCCGACTGGTTGCTCAACATGATGTTTAATCCGCTCACAAAGGGCATAATTTGGAGAGCCGTAACATGCCGACGTATGTTCTGGGTGGTTTGAACAAATAATACGAAAACATTGCAATTTTGGCTTTATTTGTCCGGTTGATTCAAGTGGTTTGCATGTTAGGAATAAATATGCACAGAGACGATGAGGCGGTAAGTCCGGTCATTGCTACAGTGCTTTTGCTCGCCATCACCGTTCTGCTGTCAAGTATGGTATTCGTAATGATGGCATCAACTCTAGACAGCGTTGAAAAGGCCGATCCCAAAGCGTCTGTTTCAGTAAGAGCGCTTTCAAATGGATATCATGTAATCACAATTACAAGTATAGACCAATCCCTTGACCCCAGTAAAGTCAAATGGATAATCATTAATCAAACTGAAGAAAGAAATGAGGAGTACAGTGGGAATGTCAATGATGCCGATGTTTATGGAACTGTGGGACAGAATATCTCCTTCCATGACAGAGATGCTGGCTACTCTGTCACTAAGGGTGACTATTTTGTCATAAATTGCGCAAATCTTGGCTGCGGAGGCGGTAACCACTTCCTCGAGATAATTGATGGAGGAAGTAATTCACTCATTAGCAAAGCAAGACTGACTGCTCTGGAAGGTTAGCCTCCAATAAATGACATCTCAACCTTTTCTGTTTCTCCAGAACCTCGATTTTCTGAGTAAGCGTCATCCCTACTAGACCAAATTGTTCTGACAGCATTGGCAATCTGTTTTTTTGTGGCATCCATTCTGATAATGCCTTTGAGGTCATTACCTTTTGACGCAAATAAGCACGTGTAAAGTGAGCCATCGGCAGACAATCTAGCTCTGTTACAATCTCCACAAAATGGCTTAGATACACTCTCGATAAAACCAATCTCTTGCTTACCTCTTTGATACCTATTTGCAACCTCACCAACATATGTAGGCTCTATTTTGACCAAATTATCGAGCATACTTCGCATCATTTGTCCAGTAATAACCTCCTGATCCTGCCACGAATTTGTTTCACCAACATCCATGAATTCAATGAATCTTACAACCACATCGGTACCAATAAACCTCTCAGTAATTTTTTCAACCGAATGTTCGTTGTATCCAGCGCGAACTACGCAATTCACCTTTACAGACAATCCGGCTTTTCTTGCGGTTTCAATTCCTCTCAGAACCGTTTCAGGAGTGTCTTTAGTGTCTCCCATTGCTTGGAATGTTTCAATGTCAATAGCATCTAAGGAAACAGTTACTCTGTTCAGACCAGATAGTGCAAGGTCATGTGCATACTTCTCGAGAAGTAAACCGTTAGTAGTCATAGCAATGTCAAGTTCCTGTGGCAGCATTTTGATGAAGTCGCAGACATCTCTACGGAGCAATGGCTCGCCACCAGTAAGTCTTACCTTGGCTAAGCCAAGAGGTACAAGTGATTCAACAACTAATGTCAATTCTTCGTAAGATAATATCTCTTGCTTATCCAAAAAATCATGATTTTCAAAATGTTCTCTTGGCATGCAATATCTGCACCTCATATTGCATCGATCAGTCAAAGAGATACGAAGGTCACGCAATGGACGATTGCGTAAATCTCTGACCATGACCATCCCACAGTAACTAATCACTTCAACATGTGCTCTCAACGTTTTAATTTCAAATGCTATTTTTCAATTTCTTGGACTGATTTGTGTTCCAAATCCAAATAAACCCAAAGCAAGGATTTTAGTACCTATCACATGAACGCAAAACAAAGAAGGAGAGCGGATTTTTTTTCGTCTGACCTAAACGGTGATACAATGTCTGAACTGATAAAAAAGATGAACAAGGCGTTAGGTCTTGAACTACGAGCAATAAACCTCTATGCGCATTATGCAGCGTATGTCAAAGGTCTTCACAGACTTCAACTTGAGCCAATGTTCCAACAAGAAGCAACAGAATCAATGGTACACGCTGCCACGATTAGAAATGCTATTGTCAAACATGGTGGAATATGTGTAACTGAAAGGGATGACATGGAGATTAAGCACACGAACAACTACAGAGATATGCTACAAGGAGCTCTTGAAACAGAGGAAAAAGCCGCAGAGACTTATGGCGATTTACTCAAAATGCTCGATGACATCTCTGACAGAGAGTTGTATGATGCAGTAGAACAAATCTACCTTGCAGAACTTCGATCTGTAGAAGAGATAAGAATGCTACTCGAATGAATTGGGGATATTCCATTGGCTTCAGTCAATTCATATAATNTAAGTGAAACAATCACAATCCGCCCCAGTATNCTATCTGGGGAACTTCGCCTACCCCCATCAAAAAGCCACGCAATACGCTGGTTATGCTTGGCAAGTATGGATAAAGAACCTACAAAAATTGGAATGTGGGAAATTGGTGAAGATGTACAGGCGATGATAGACTGTTTGATAANNATGGGAGCAGACTGGNATGGAGAAGTCCTCACAGGAGGNGATATAAAGACTCCAACAGAAATTCTTGACTGCAAAAACAGTGGCACCTCTCTCAGAATATTGATTGGACAGTGTGCTACTCACAGCGAGNAAATAACCCTNGATGGAGATTACAGTCTACGAACAAGGAGTTCCTTACATCTAATTAAGGCACTAGGCGTGAAATTTAAATCNCAATCAGAATCCTCAGAATATCCATTGACTTTAGAGGGACCATTTGCGAAAAGTGAAGTTGAAATCGATGTATCGAAAACCTCGCAATTCCATTCATCTCTTATGTTGATGGCGCCGCGAACCAATGGATTTGATATTATTCCCAAAGGNGATGCAGTTTCACGAAATCATTCAAATTTAACATGGAAATTGTGCAAAATAACAGGCGCTACAGAACCCGGTAAACCNTGGATAGTGAAATGCCCAGATGTTATCCTTCCTCCTGATGCATCAATGATGTCGTTCGCAAAGTTAGCAAATCTCGCAGTTGAGAANCCAGCAACAAGACAGGAAAATCTTGGACATGATTTAGAAAATACAATTCTTAGAGACTCAAATGACTTGATNACGCCGATGGCTGCATGGCTTGCANTGGGCAAAGGAGGAGTCATTTCTCACGCATCCCATGCTGCGTTTAAAGAATCNAATAGAGTAATCAAAACAGCTGAACTATTGTCTGCTTTTGGTCTAAAAGCAGAAATTACAGATGATGGTCTAGAAATTGCTGGTAATCAGAAACCNACTACTCCAAATTCAGTCGTGAAAACATATAACGATCACAGGATACAGATGACTGCAGTACTATTAGCATCAATTACTGGGGGTACAATTGANGGAAAATACCTTCACAAAGTAGCCTGGCCTACNTACNTTGAACAACTTGTACAGTGTGGTTTACAATTGGNCTAACCATGTCGGCCAAAATGGTGGTCTAAAGCGTTCAAAGGAATTCTCATTGCTGTAGGCCTACCGTGTACACATGCCCAAGGGTTAGGAATTCTTCTCATATCATCCAAAAGTC
This sequence comes from Methanobacteriota archaeon, assembly GCA_002694245.1. Lineage (GTDB taxonomy): Archaea > Thermoplasmatota > Poseidoniia > Poseidoniales > Poseidoniaceae > MGIIa-K1. The sequence continues at coordinate 13,525 of NZLM01000022.1, read as the reverse complement.
TTCGCATTTCAGCTAAACTAAGCTTGTCATTNGCTTTTACAGAACCTCTACAAGCGTTAAGGAANGCAATGTGATCTTTTCGCTGTTCGATGGTCTCAATTGGGGCACCGTCTTCAGACAAATCTTGCAATAAATCGTGGATAAAAGGTTCTAATTGACTNGCTGANAGTAATGCNGGTGCGCTAGTTATAGAGTATCCANCAGCAGTTTTTTCGATTACAAAGCCNATAGAAGTCATATCACTTATTCTAGATTCAAGTCTAGCTATTTGCCTTACATCTAGATCAAGAGGTACCGGGCTGATTCTTTCCTGAGGTTCCCACANAGATTCGTTGTACCGCAATCTCTCGTATCTAATCCTTTCATGCAANGCATGCTGNTCGATTAGAAGTAGTTCTTCTCCTGATTGAACTAAGATATATGTGTCTGCGAATTGNGCTAAAGGCTCCATTGCAGGAAGATCATTGATAATTGGACCAAGAGGCTCTGTGGACTCTATGTCCTCTTTGTTGAGGCCTGCATGTCGATGTAATTCTCGCTCTCCTCTGGAGAGTGCAGGAGAAATAGGCTCTTCTCCCGTTATCGTGGTTTGTGATTTCAATGACTCTGAAACAGGTCTTGGTTTATGTTTCGGTTTAACTTCAATTGGTTTCTCTCCTGTTAGCGAGATTTGTGCTGTTTGAGCCCAAGCAGGTTTTTGAATTTCTCTAGAATGATTTTCTTCCCTTGCCAACGATGTTATTCCGGTTATAGAGCCACTTGACTCAGGTTCAGTTGGAGTTGATTCTAGTGTGTAAGATATTGAGCGCTCAAGCCTTTCCAAAACCCTCCANGAGTTTTTTAGCCGTACTTCTCTTTTGGTCGGATGAACGTTNACATCAACTTCATTNGGGGGAATAGTCAAACANAGCACNGCGACAGGATGTCGCCCTTGCATTAGTCTTGTTTTGTAGCCTCTTCTAATACTTTGAATNAAGGGCTGAGCTGCAACTGGCCTNCCGTTGATAAGAACATGAATTTCATCACCTTTCCCTCTAGTAATATCTGGAGTAGAAATCCAACCTGTCCATGATTCTTCACCAGGTGCTGAATCATCAGAAGGTGGAGAGAATAATTGTATCATTTTACTTGCTTGTCTTCCAAGGACATCGTAGAGTCTGTCATCCATCTCGTCGACTGAAGGTACATCTAGGATTATTTTTTCATCACTTACAAGTTTGAAACCAANATCTGGATGGCTAAGTGAGTGTGANACAACCACATCGACAATTTTACTCGTTTCTGTTGCAGGTCTTCGTTGAAACGAAAGTCTTGCTGGCTGTTTTGAAAATAATTTCATGACCTCTATAGAAGTGCCTTCTGCAAGACCTACAGGNACTACTTCTCCCTTATCTCCATTGTTCATAACAATCGATCTTGCTTCGCTGCCAGCAGGCCTACTAGAGATTGTTAACTTACTCACCATCCCTATACTTGCTAGAGCCTCTCCTCTGAATCCTAGCGTTCCAATTTCGCTTAGATCNGTTTCGGTTCGTAATTTACTTGTTGCATGCCTATCAAGTGATAATGGCAAATCTTCCTCAAGAATACCAGATCCGTTATCAGTTATACGAATAAGGTCGAAACCACCTCGTTCTACTTCAATTAGTATCGATGTTGACCCTGCGTCAATAGAGTTCTCAACTAATTCTTTGACGACCTGCGCAGGTCTTTCAACAACCTCGCCAGCAGCAATATGGCCTATCGTTCTCTCATCGAGTTGGACTATCCGTTTGGGTTTGCTCACTTCTCTCCCTCCAAGATACTTAGTAAGCGGTATAATTCTTCTTGAGCTTGCCTAGGTGACAGAGAATCAGGGTCTATTTCGAAAAGTGCTGACTTCAATTGCTCTGCAACAGCGTCTTTTTCTACTCTGATTTGTGGTTGACCTACAAATCCCATCAGACTAGATTGACCAACACTTCTCGCCAATGGAGTGCCTTTTTCTCCGGCTTTTGCTCCCTGAGCTTGCTTTTCCAAGAAACCAAGTAAATCATTTGAGCGCTCAAGAACATGACGAGGAAGACCTGCCAATGCTGCCACTTGTACTCCATATGAGTCGTCGCATGGACCGTCTGCAACCGTATGAAGGAATTTCAATTCGCCGTTAGACTCTGCTACTTGAACGTGCACATTTACCAGTCCTTCTGCATCTCCCTCAAGACCGATTAGTTGGTGGTAATGTGTCGCAAAAAGTGTCCTGGCCCTAATTCGTTTGCAAATATCTTCAGTTACTGACCATGCGATAGATAGTCCATCAAAAGTTGAAGTCCCTCTACCAATTTCATCTAGCAATATCAAAGATTTTGAGGTTGATCTTTTGAGAATATGTGCAACTTCCATCATCTCCATCATGAAGGTCGACCTACCTCTTCGGATATCATCTGAAGCACCCACTCTTGTGAATATTCTATCCACAAGTCCGACTTGTGCACTGATTGCAGGCACAAATGACCCTGCTTGCGCAAGAACCGTCAGCAAGGCTGCGCACCTTAAGTGGGTAGATTTACCGCCCATATTTGGCCCAGTTATCAAGAGGAATCTCCTCTTTTTGTCTAGTTTCAAATCATTTGGTACAAAGTTGCTTTGAGTCTCAAGAACAGGATGTCTTAATCCCTTTGCCGTTAATCTATCATCTGAATGAATAGTCGGTCGATTCCAAGATCGGCTTCTAGCAATGTAGGCAAAACTCTGGAGAACGTCTATTTTTGCGACATTTGAACTAATCATTCCCAATGTTCGAGATTTCTCTCTACACCTATCTCGTAAATCTCTAAACATGTTGTATTCAATTGTATTTGCTTTGCTTGCAGCGTTCATTAGTCTGTCTTCCCACTCAACTAATTCCTCAGTAATGTAGCGATTACCATTCGTCATCTGTTGCTTCCTTTTCCAGTCTTCGGGTACCTTGTCAAGGTGGGTTTTGGTTACTTCGATATACCACCCAATCTGTCTATTATGTCTAACTTTTAAAGACGGAATTTGAAGCCTGATTCTTTCCTTAGACTCCAAATCTTTGAACCATTGATGTCCTAGTGCAGCAGCCTTTCTAAGCTCATCTAGGTCTTGATTTATACCCTCTCTAATCAGCCCCCCATCCCTCAGAGATAATGGCTGTTCATCATTCAGATTGGCTTGGATATCTACTCGCATGAGTTCTAAAATATCCAGTTCTTGAGATAAATTATCTAACAATTTGTCACCTGATTCTTGACAAATTGATTTCAACCTGGGCATTCTCTCAAGGGCAAGACCAATCGCTACCAGATCTCTTCCTCCAGAGCGATTATATGACAATTGAGTGGATAATCTCTCCATATCTCTTAACCCCTTGAGGGATTCTCTGAGCATATCAATTCTTTTTGATGAACGAGAAATTATTGAAACTGACTCCTGTCTTAACTGAATTTGTTCAATATTTGCTAATGGTCGAAGCAACCATTGCTTTAGCATTCTTCTTCCCATAGAGGTTCTGCATTTGTCAATTGACCCAATTAGAGATCCTTCTTTCTCTCCAGAAAGTGTTTGTGTTAATTCTAAATTCCTCAAAGTTGTTTGGTCGAGTATCATGTTTCCTTCTGGATGCATTATTTCGATATCTCTGACATCAACAGAATCTACAATGTGCATCGCAGCAAGGTAATCTGCTGCAAGTCCTGCTGCAGCCATTGCAAGTGGAGAGTCATTCAGGTCTATGTGACCAAGGTCTGCCACCTCTAGAATTGATTTTAGAGCAGTTTCACCTTTTTTCTTTGAGGATGAGTGTTGAGAAAATGTTGCTCCATCAAGCTGTGAGATGACATATCGTAATTCTTCTCTATCAGCATCCTGAGGTGAAAAAACTACTTCTTTTGGATTGCTTCTCAATAGGTCATCCAACAATCTGGACCACTTTTCTTCACCCTTGTGTTCAACAGTCCAAACTCTGCCAGTTGAAGCATCAAGTATCGCTAGACCTATTCCTTCCGCCTTCACGTGAATCGATGCGAGGTTTGCAACATCATCTGTACCGATTAATGACTCCTCATATAACGAACCAGGAGTGTAAACTCTGGTTACTACTCTCTCTAGTAATTTAGCACCCGGCCTTAATTCCTCCTCTTGTTCAGCAACACAAACCTTGTAGCCAGCGTGTAACATTTGTCTGAGATTGTCTTCAAGAGCGTGCCAAGGGAATCCAGCCATTGGTATTGGGTCTGCTGCTTTTTTATCTCGGCTTGTCAACGCTAATCCTAGTACTTCTGATGCAACTTCTGCGTCATCATGAAATTGTTCGTAAAAATCACCCATTCTAAAGAAAAGCACAGAATCTGGGTATTCTGATTTGATGTCCATGTATTGGTCCATCATACCTCTTTTTGCCACCAGATCACATCCATTGCTTGCGCTAGGGTTAACCGACCTTGTAGGGGGTTCGTAAATGATGCCCTAACTATTTGCTTCGTGATGAGTTTTATCTCAAAACGGATTAGAATACCTCGCCCTTACGCAAAGCATCTGCTACGTTCCATCCCATCATAGATAGAATAAGGATAGAAATCGAAATAAATCCGAAATCTAAGATTCCTCTTAAACTAAAGAATGAGCTTCTAGCATTACTATCTATAGAAATTGATGATGACAATGATTGCGTATCATACCCATGTATCGAAATTATTCCTTCTTCGTTACAATATGCAAATGTAGGCTCTAGAGTTAATGGCTCAGGTAATTTTTCGATTGCTATCTCTTCGTCAGTAATTATTGCTACTGTCTTGGAGCCATAGCCTCCAAACAACCAGACATTCTTGTTCCTGTCTACAACAGATGTATAACTATTAATTCCTAGAGTTGAAACTTCCTCCCCCACTATACGCACAGTTTCTGCTGTACCTGTAGCGATGTATCCATTATCAGTATCGTAAATTCCATGAATTTCACCTTCACCGCCGATGTAAATTATCTCTACATCTGGTGATGAAATACCATCCCATGTGACAGCGAGCACGAGTTCGTAAAGCGGAGGCGAGGCTGGATTTGTTCCCAACCAATTGGTAGGTGCTTGCCAGGATCCGCCTACAAGCCAGCCATCGGATGTGGTTGTGATTGTTTGCAAATGCATAACTCCTTCAAGTTCAGCTTTGTAGGGGTCTTCTGTAGAATTGTATTTCATTGCTGCTATACTATTGCTCACTCCGTTCTGCAAAATAATTAGTAAATCGCCGTTGTTAACCGATAGGTCTGTAGCGGTATTGTTCTCACCAATATCTTGGAAGCACCAGATCTGTTCGCATTCCAGACCCGGGTCGATGAATCCAATAACACTCTCAACGCCTAGGCANGCATACGTTATCTGCTCGTATTGTGAGATACAAGTTGCGAGCTGATANCGGTAATCAGTATCACTAACTGAAATGTTCATGCCATTCTCATTCTCGTAAAGAATCGCATCACCTGCCACATCGTGCACTACACCATCGACCTCGAGGGTACTCCCTGAGTAAACACCTGATAACTCACTCGACCAATCGATTAACACAGCCCCAATTATCACAAATACGGTAAACACTGCGAANGATAACCATTGATGTTCNGATTCCTCNTGAAGTAGCTTACGCAGAGGTGACATCGTNACGCCGTAAAAAGACTCAAGACATGACTTTTACCCTTCCAGCGTAGTTTATCTGAAATCGGCATGGTCAAATAGGGATGGTTGGTCGCAAACTCGCCCGGAGGTATCAAGCATGGCACGTAAGCCCGCAAAGATGTACCGCAGACTAAAAGGTCCTGCATTCACACGACGCAAGTATATTGGTGGTGTACCAAATAACAGAATACATCAATATCACGTTGGAAACAGACGTGCNGCTGAGACTGGTCAGTTCCTCATGGAACTAAACTTGATCGCTGATGAGTCATGCCAAATTCGACACACTGCTCTAGAAGCCGCACGTGTTATTTCAAACTCAACAATTAGAAAGGAAGCAGGTGCAATGAANTATGCGTTGAGAATTCACACNTATCCACATCATGTCCTCAGAGAAAACAAACAGGCAACTGGTGCAGGTGCTGACCGTGTTTCTCAAGGAATGAGGTGTGCATTTGGAAAGAATGTAGGCACTGCGGCTCGTGTTAAGCGTGGTCAAAGGGTTATATCGCTACAGTTTACACCAGAGCACTACCTNGTTGCAAAGGATGCNCTGCGTAAAGCAAGCATGAAGTTCCCAACNCCATGCACTACCAAACTAATTCGCGGCCACGAGCACGTCAAAGGACTCGTTTGATATCTACCTNAAGGTCCATGGAGCAGTATGCTCCNTGTCTTTAATCGGCATTGNATAGTGATAATTACCGGCTGTTTCATNAATGTAAAGCATAACCAAGNCAATGGAGGGAAGTGAATGCGTGTTGCAGTATTGAAAGAAGATAACTGTCAACCAAAGAAGTGCATGGATGAATGCATGGTATTTTGCCCGCCTGTCAGAAACGGCCAAGAGTGTGTCGTAATGGACGAGAATACTGGGAAGCCGCATATTTCAGAATCTCTTTGTATCGGTTGTGGTATATGTGTCAACAAGTGTCCTCATGATGCCTTAATCATAACACAATTACCAGCTGAACTAGAAAGTGATATGATTCACAGGTATTCATTAAATGGATTTAGGTTGTTTAGACTGCCTACTCCATCAAAAGAATCCGTTGTTGGAATACTGGGGCCCAACGGAATGGGCAAATCTACAGCATTCAACATATTAAGCGGTTCAATAATTCCAAATCTAGGTGATTTTGAAGCTGATGAATTTTGGTGGGAAGATGTGATTACCAGCCTTCCTCGCGGAGAATTGAGAGATTTCCTCACAGACGTCAGTGAGTCTGATGTAAAAGTTGCACTAAAACCGCAATACGTAGATCATATTCCTAAAGCCGTAAAAGGCAAAGTTGGGCAATTACTAGAGTCAGTAGATGAGAGNAAAATTTACNAAGAAACTGTTGAAAATCTNGGAATAAGCCATCTTCTAGACAGAAATCTAGANCANTTATCTGGTGGTGAACTACAAAGAGTTGCAATCTGTGCTACCCTGCTAAAGGATGCTGATGTGTACTTCTTCGACGAGCCCTCTTCGTATCTAGACATCCACGAAAGAATGCGTATCGTGAATATTATTCAGCAACTATCTGAGACTTCTAGAGTTATTGTAATTGAACACGACCTAGCAGTTTTNGATGTACTGGCAGACCTTGTTCACATAGTATACGGGAAAAAAGGTGCATTCGGCATATTTACTCCGGCNAGNTCNACCAGGCAAGCCATAAACGCCTACTTGGACGGATTCTTGGTGGAACAAAATGTCAGGATAAGAGATAAGCCAATCAAATTCCAGACCCATACCGATCGCACAAATGAACTAGGAAATCCTGTGGTCGAATGGGGAGGTTTAGAAAAAAACCTTGGAAATTTTAATCTCAAAACAGGAGAAGGTAAGGTGCACCAAGCGGAGGTTGTAGGTGTGGTAGGACCTAACGGCACCGGGAAGTCTACGATGGTCAAAATCTTAGCAGGGGAACATGAATATGATTCTGGTTGGGTCACTGCGAATGCTTCGATATCATACAAACCTCAGCACATAGATACTGACATGGATTGCACAGTACAAACTTGGTTGGATGCAGAAGTTGGACCAAGATGGAGAAGTGGGGAATACAATGTCAACGTAATTCGTGCTCTTGGCGTAGATGAATTACTAATGAAACAAGTAAACAATCTGTCCGGAGGAGAGGCACAAGCGGTTGCAATTGCAATATGCTTGGGTAGAGAAGCAGACTTGTACCTTCTTGATGAACCGAGTGCGCACTTAGATGCAAATGCTAGAATGGAAGCAGCTAAAGCAATACGCAGAACCATGGAATCTAACGAAAAAGCTGCATTTGTAATCGACCACGATGTTTATTTTATCGATATTGTATCAGACTCCCTGCTTGTATTCGAAGGCGAAGGAGGGAAACATGGTATGGCTGTAGGCCCGTTCAGATTAAGAGAAGGTATGAACAGATTCTTGGGTGGTGTTGACGTTACTTTCAGACGAGACCATGATTCGAAGCGGCCAAGAATAAACAAAACTGCGAGTAGAAAAGATAGGGAACAGCGAGCAAAAGGGGATTTCTATTCATTTGATTCTTGATGTGATTTAATGCCTGCCCAAATACCTCCAGAAGCTCAGTCCATTGGAAGAGCAAGAGGGCGATTGTCAGCATCATCCCTAACTTCATTTCTCAGATGCCAGAATGAATGGTTTTTAAATTACAGAATTGGCCTCAGAGGTCCACTATCTCCTCACCAAGTAATGGGTATTGAGGTAGAAGATGCACTTTGCTCCATCCTTATGCATCGATGTCCGAGCATAACTTCATTTGAAGAATTAGTCGAATGGGTTATTGCATTGGTTCCAGAGCATGCAAAGTCTGCCCTAAACAAAGGGCGAGAGACATTTGAAAATTCAATGTGGAACAGCGGTGTTTTTGATGATCACTTCGATGAGGAAAAAATTGCAATGATGTTAACAAATGGGATAAATCTACAACTAGAGGAAGTCAAAAATTGCTACAATTCAGGTGGAGGTATACATGAGTTTGATGTTCCTGCGCCATGTTGGGAGAACCCTCCACATTTCACACAACCCCACAAGGCAAACAGTATGGTGGTCTGGAAAGATAATCCCCACAACTTTAGTGATCAAATAACATGGCAAGATGCATGGGAAATCGCAAGACCATGGGTGAAAGACCCGAGAAATCCTGAACCACAAAGAATGTATCACAAAGACCGTTGGGCGTCGGGAGAATGCGACCTAGTTCTACGTTGGGATGGAAAAATAAGAATTATTGACATAAAGATGGGAGATGGACAGGGAGCATTCGCTTCTAGTCTAGATGCACAACTAAACTTCTATGCCTGGCTTTGGAATGAAACTCACGACATTAGTTGTGATGGATTGGAAGGTTGGTATCTCACTAACGGATTAAGAAAGGTAGTTGAGGTTGAACCTCTAAAAACTGAAGAATATAGATCTATTCACGATAAAATGAAGTCTTGGGACTGTGATAACAGCTTGCCCATTGCCTCACCCTGCAAATCGGAGTCTCAAAGGTTCAGATGGTGCTGTGTTACCGAAGTTCCTTATCCTGCTCCAGATATAAGAATGCCTTGTGAACCACTTTCTTCCATACCCTCAAGAGTAAGTGTAAGGGGTTCATTACAAGGAGCATGGGGGCCTTTACCAAATCATTATGGAGAAATGGTTCTAGGTGCCATGATAAAGTCAGGAGATAATATGGTGACTCTAGAAGAAAGTCAACCTGGTGCATTTCCTGCGATGCACGATGCAGAACAAAATGAGGTGATCATAACTGGAGCACTCCCCGGAGTCTGGAGAGGTCAACCACGCCTTTACCTTGATGAAAAAAGCGCTATTGTTACCGAATCTTCTAACACACTAACAAGGCTAGGTATGCTAAGAACCAAAGCGAACGTCGAAGGTGTTGTAATTTCATGCTCTAAGCGTGATGGTAAACGGGCAGATGGAAGGCCTTGGTCTATGCTATCCTTCCACATATGGGATGGAGAAAGGGTCGCAGAAGTTGTTGCGTTTGGCTCAGCAATAAATGGCACTATGCTGTCTATCAGACCTGGTGTTATCGTAAGGCTAATCTCTGCAGAACTAGGTTGGAGAGAAGGTTTGGTTCAACTCAGGATTGATTCAAGAGTAACTAGAACCGAAATTATAACGAAGACTTGAATAAACTCCTCCACAGGGTTAANTCGTCATGCCGGTAANATTNGCAGATCCTGAGACAGACACTGTCGGTAAATTCAATCGGCTTTCAGCNTCGCAAGCNAACACCTGGGATGATTGTCCTAGGCTTTGGTGGTACCAAAACAAAATGCGACTCAAGTTCCCCCAAACCCCACCCCTNTTTCTNGGACGAGCAGTTGAGGAGTGTGTATGTCGAGTAATGATGGAATCTCCGGGATTGATACNTGCAAANGCCCCTCCAAACCTAATCAACAATGGTGCAGATAACCTACTCCCGCTATTTGATGAAGAGGTCACAACGAACATTGAACAGTGGTGTGCGTCTAGAGTTGATGCATACTGGCCNGGCATAAGGGATGCAATGCATGAAGAATGGTCAAAAAATGCAAGAAAGGCTGGGAACTGGCATGAATACTCAATGGAAGAATATCGAAATATGTGTGTTAATGCTCTAATTATGCACATTGAGGAAGTGAAATTATGTCAAAAATCAATTACACAAAAGGAATTAAACGATTGGAGAGATGGTTTCAAACACGAAATCCCAGCTCCTGANCGTAGAACAAAACAGGGCAGACATCCATTGTCAAGTACTGGAGATTGTACTCTAGTTGAAGCATGGGAAATTGCAAGGCCTTGGTTTGTAGACCCTGATGCNCCTCAATTCTCTCTTAACGCAATACATCCTGAACATTGGTTTCAAGGNGAATATGACCTAGTTTATCGTCACTGTGGNAANATCAANATTATGGATCTAAAAGCAAGCAGAGGCGGCGGAGANAGAAGCGGTAATTACATNNAACANTTGAGAATCTATGCNATGCTTTGGTCCATAACACATGGTGGGCAGATACCAGATGTATTGGAGATATGGTATGCTGGAGTTTCTGTNAGAAAACAAGTTCCAGTTCCATCTATTGANGATATTTCAAAATTGGAAGCTCAACTTAGAGACCTATGGCATGAAATCAAAGAGACAGATGTAGAGATGGAGGATTGTCCNCCTGTTCCAAGACCGCTAAGNGGATACTCAGAAGGCGGAGTTAGTACACAAGAACCTCCGGGTATCCGTTGTGATACTTGTGATTGGGCAGGTTTGTGNCCAAACGGNACAGGTGATGANGANTTACCTGATGGGGGAGAGCATCAACCTTTGGGGGATGAAAAGAAGTATGACCTTACTAAGTTCGGTGATCTAGAACCTCGTGTGAGTATATTTTGTGAGATATTCAGTGCTACTCACATACANGACAAACCACCAAACATAACTATCGAGAAAGATGGCGGATTTGCATTTGTCAGAATAATAGCAGAAGAAAGTGAAGGAATACCTACTTACCCGACTGGATTAGAAAAAGGTGACACNGTTAGGCTGGTTGGCGTAATTCCTTCAACAAANTGGAAAGGTGAATTACAACTCAAGGTTGACCCACATGCTAGAATTGAAAGGGCGCAAGAACCAGAGGACGGAGACATTGGATTGTTCGATTTTAGAGCCAGGTGGAATATCTATGGTAGGATTGCTTATACAACACACAAATCTGGAATTGGAAAGAATGGAAAACCTTGGGCCAGAAAAGGCGTTGTACTACTCGATAAATCTGGAAGAGTAACTGCGGAAGGTTGGGACAATTCTTGGCCAAGCATATTCAATACATTTAGTCAAGGGGATGAAATCGCTATTCTAAACGTATCATTAGATGCATGGGCGGTAGATATCAAAGCCAATCTCGAAAAGGGCAGTAGTATTCATTTAATATCTAGNGCAAATGAATAACCAATCTTTCGANCTAGTGTTGATAATACAATAAGCCCATACTGAATATTGCTGGGTAAATATTCATAATGACAGAATCACAGGAGGTAATATGAGAATCATTGGCATGTTTGGTATGTTCTTTGGTTCATTGGAATTCGTATTTTGTATAATTGCTGCTTTCTTCATATACACTGAAAGTGAAACCTATGTTGGTTATCTCATTGCTGCAGGAGTTGCACTGTGGGGAATTGNAAGCTTTGTATTGGGTATTCTTGAGTTTGTAAAAGANAAACTCGGCAATGATAAAGAAGTAAATCACTCGGAAATAAGAGNAAATAACTNANCCTGACAATCAGGCGCCGAGAGAGAGATTTGAACTCCCGCGTCCAAGGGACAGTGGATTTCGAATCCACCGCAATACCGGGCTATGCGATCTCGGCTTGAATTCGAGCCACATGCACGACCATCATAAGAGTGATGCAACTGGGTTGTAATAATGAAGGTGGCATTGAAAGGGCATGGCCATGACCATGTAATCGAAATGATTCCTGGGTCAACAATAAAACAGGCATTGGATATGATTGGTATTCATCCATCGACAGTAATTGTTAGTCATCAAGACATTGTTTTGCCACATACAACGAAATTAAATGCGGATGTTAACTTAGAATTGACCATAGTCAGTTCTGGTGGATAAATCACATGTAGATTGAATCTGGTGATTCCGACAACTCTGAGATCAAATCTTTTTGATCACCAGTTTGCATATTTTTTACTTTTTGAGCAAGCCTTTCTGTAGCATCGATTGGAACTGGCAGAGGTAAACCCCACCACTTTCTTATTGTTTCAAGCAATAACTGAGCTGCAACAGGATCTACAGAGTTTCCTAAAGTGGTTGCAATTGTGCAAGAGGTTTTGACATTTTTTAATGGACCTAAAGCAGTAATTAAAGCGGCCAAACCAATAACTCCAGCTTCAGGTTCACCCCTTCTAACATCAACCCCTTTGGACTCTAACTCAATTCTATAGGATGCACAACTGGTGATTGAAAATACCTCTTTTCTTTCCGCACTTGCTGACATACCCGCAAGAACCATGATTTCACCACCGCTAAACATCTCTAGCACTGAAATAGCAAGTTCGTGCTGACCTTCAGGAGTCATTGGCTGTGCATCACCTGTAAGTGTGTAGACATGTTTACCATCAACCTCTATTCTAGAAAGTAGGATATGAGGCGGCACTAAGAGACCATTCTCATCTAATTTTGCTAATGGTGGTAATGAAGGATGAATAATTCTAGCGATTGGTTCTGCGTCAAGCTCACCGTTCACTGCATCAATAGCTAATTTCCCAACATCTCCAACACCTGGCATTGCTACAAGTAATACCTCTGATGAAGTATTGGGCTGTGAAATCCAATCGATGAGCGCACCCATGAAGGGTAAAGCGTATTTTGACGCCGTATAATGATTCACATCATTCCTCTTCATCAGAGGCCAATGTTGGTAGTGATTTCGGCCAACCGTCTTCTTCGACTCCTTCTAATCGTCTACGAAGATGCGCACGCTTATCTTCTGGAGACCATTTCATAGGCGCCGCCGCTTGTGCAACACCACCACATGATGGGCAAACTGTAGTCAGACAATATGTACCACAAGATTTGCATTGCTGCATTTGCTGGCGAGCCATTTCATTCCCTCTCAGCCTCGGCAGAGCCTCCTGCGTCTTGTATTACAGAGATGCAGGCTTTTGTCGCTTCAGTCCAGCCGTCTTCAGCGGTCTTGAAGTCTGGTGCTTTGAGATCTATTCGATAAGATGGTGCACCATCATAATGGCAGGTAACAACAAGTTCCGTTTCTTTGTCTGAAACACTTTCTGCAGCAATTAGAGCATCACGTATAATTTCAATCCCGTTTGAATTTTCAACATTTAGGGT
>NZLM01000021.1 GCA_002694245.1 Methanobacteriota archaeon | reverse complement strand
TAACGGGTATGGAGATTTCAATTTCGATTGGGTTTCGCTTCACATGGGTGGGGGCTATTTGGAAAAAGGCGATTTCTATGGCTCAGATGGTTGTTACACCTTTGAAATAACAATTGACAATGAGCATGGAAACACATTTGTTTCTACTGATTCTCAAATACGGTTTTATTGGGATGAAAACGAGGCAGATAATACTGATGAAGATAAAACAGCAGAAGGTTGCTGAGTTTAGTTTGCATCATTGAATTACAAACAACGGTTTAAACCTGCATTGTGTAGGTTTTATGCATGGTTAACTTCTCGTTAGATGGGGATGAGTCGGTACCTCGCTCACCTCCAAGACGTATTCAGGATGCAAGCAATACAATGGTTAAAACAAGGAGAAGAAAGATCTCCAAGAACAACTCTCTCGCACAAGAACAAAGGCGAGTCAAAAAGATGGTCAATGGAGAAGTAAAGTATCTCCGAGTTCGCAGAGTTGTCAGAGCTAGGTAGACAGGTCAGTGTGCTAGTTTACATCTTCATCCTCATAGAAATGATTGATTTCCCTTGCTGCGTTTTCTGATGAACGCATCCTTGAGACTGCGACAAATCCAATTATCGCCAAAACAATCCCTATTGCTATCGGTATGGCAAGATTGACAGAGGAATCATCATCTGCTGCCGTCCAAACTACAACTCCAGAAGAAGCACTTGCTGGTGATACTACAGTGTATCCTTCGAATTGATATGGGACAAAGATCTCACAATCAAGGGTCAACTCACCCTCTACTGGAGAATCCCAATTAAGTGGAATCTCAATGGTTTCGCCGGGTCCTATCGTATTACCAATCGTAAGGCCAATATTTGCATCGACACCGTCAGACGTACAATCGGTCATGAAGTTAGCAGTGCCTGTTCCGGAGTTTGTTACGGTTGCCATAACTCCTAACCTTGTGTTTACACTGCTTTCGTCATCAGTTTCGATTAAACTATCAAAACTTAGTAATGGCAATCCCAAATCAACCTCAAAGTGGTTTGTCTTGGGTAATTCGGCGATTTGGTGCTCATAGATACCCCATGGTGTTTGCAGTTTAACGACACCGCTAGCACTTTCTTCATACACAGTGCCATTACCGTCCTGCCAACGCACCATTCTTGATCTTTCATTTTGTCCTATCTCAATCACATTATCGCCTTGGTTCTCTTGTTCGAATGTACTATTGTCATACAAAGCTGATGTGTCTACTCCATCATATCCCATATCATATCCGTAGAACACAACATATCCGTTCTGTACACCTAGAGTTCTTGTAGTCAGTATGTTGACCCAGTTGTCAGTTACGCCTCCAGTTCCTGTAGAATTAGTCCACTCTACACTAGCATCATTCCAGACAATTATGTCTTCATCACTAATGCCTCCGTTCAAAGTCGAGTCTGTAACAGATATTGAGCCGAAAACCTCGATAGGTCCAGTACTCATCATATTTGCTTGATCGAGTGTGCATGTTCCGTTACAAGTAATTCCAGCACCAAAAATGGTGCCAGATACTGTCATTGTACCGTTTACTTCTATGCTCCAAGCATTTGTTCTGTCCGCTATTACCAGGGATGTGCCATCTCCGGATAATTCCTCAGCAGCAAAAAGTACTGGTGTCGACCCTTGAGGAGAGACAGTTATTTCAGCAATTGAAGATATTTGGAATGGATGAGTTGTGATGTTGATTTTTAGCTCCTGCATTGTAAGGTCTCCACTCCAGTCAAAAGTTGATCCAGTCCAATTTTCTGTTACTTCTCCTAGAATCTCAATCGTAATAGAATAGAGAATTTCATCTGCAAAACTAATTCTCACTATTCCAGTATCTCCGATATTATTCACTGGAACGACGACTCCTGCAGTTTCTGCAAGATTCAATTGTGAGGTAGAGGTTGCTGACATATTTCCAGATATGACTAAGTTCGCACCACTTTCGACATGTATTTGTGTACCCTCTGCAACTTCATAATCGCCAGAAACAGTCCAAGTATTACCGGATTTGACAACATATGTTCCAGACAGCGTTCCCGATGTGTCATCGGTTGTGTCTTGTTCAATATCAGTTGCATTAGCAATTGGTTGGCACAAAATTAGAATCACGGCAACAGCCAGTAACCTTCTCATGATTCAAACTAAAACCATGTAGCAAATGAAATATGCCCCAATTTATGCATCAATAAGGTACATCTTTCCAACCAATCTTGTACCCAATAAGATTGAATGAACGATGTAAAATTGGCGTAATTACCACCAGAAGTAGCATTGGCAACAACAAATCTCTATCCCCATGAGCTGAGTTAGTCAGGAAAATCTGACCGAAAATAAAGACAGAAATTGCGAATGGCAGAGTATCTAGAAGCGGCGCCTTGCTTGAAACATCACCCTCTCGCTTCATACCCTTCCTGCGTTTGAAATAGGATCCTGTAGAATCTCCTACAAGGCTAGTGAAACCAAGGAATGTCCCAACTAAGAAGGCGTTTGCAGCCCAGCCAGTTGCAGCTTCTGTAGGAGAAATGAAAATCCAATTTTCAGGAATCAAAGTCATAAGATAGCAAAGCAGTCCGCTTGTTACTGAACCACCGATAAGTCCGTTCCATGTTTTCCCATCACCTAGGAGCCGGTTGCCATCACTATGGATTCTTCCTCCATCTATTGGCCAAGGACCATAACCGGTCTTTGGAAGCCATTTACCCCACATCATCGCAAAGGTATTGACAAGGAAACCGGGAAGATAAATCCACAATGTAAACAGCATCATCTCGAAGTAATTGAATTCAGCCATTACACCGCGGTTTGCTACTCGGCTATTGAACTCAGTGGAAAATATCACTACACGATGGGCTTATGTGCCTAATTTCATTACAAGCGACATGGCAGAACTTTCAGTGCTGGTAATCGGCGGTGGCGGACGTGAGCATGCAATATGTCTTGGTCTCTCAAAAAGTGATTCTGTTGCAGAAATACACTGTGCTCCAGGCAATGCAGGGACTGCNGAGATNGCGACAAATCATGACATNNCGANTGTATCAGACTTAGTTCATCTTGCTTTTCAACTCGATGTTGACCTTGTTGTTGTTGGTCCTGAGGCACCACTGTGCGAAGGGTTGGCTGACAAGTTAGGTAATATGGAAATTCCATGTTTTGGTCCTGTTGCTGGCTTAGCAAGGTTGGAGGGTAGTAAGTTACATGCAAAACAAGTCATGCAGGCCAACAATGTACCAACGGCTGATTTTCTTATCATAGATCAGGCTACTGATGTTGATCATGCTCTTGATCAATACTCGGGTAATCCGTGGGTCATCAAAAGAGATGTTCTAGCAGGCGGCAAAGGTGTTGTGGTGACTGAAGATAGAGATGAGGCTAAAGAATTCATCCAACAATCCATCAATTCAGATGGCCAAGTACTGCTCGAGGCATTCCTTCCGGGGAATGAAGCAAGTATGCTAGTAGTTATGGATGGTTCTGGTTTTGTTTGTCTGCCGGCTAGCCAAGATCACAAGAGAGAATTTGAAGGGGACAAAGGCCGAAATACAGGAGGAATGGGAGCATATGCACCTGCACCTGTTTACACACAAGAAGTCCAAGAGAAAACCATCGAAAGAATCGTCAAACCAATGCATNATGCTCTATCNAATAGAAGAGTTCCATATCGTGGAGTGCTTTATGTTGGATTGATGATAGACTCGAAAAATGACCCTTATGTCGTTGAGTTCAATGTCCGTTTTGGNGATCCTGAGTGTCAGATTACAATACCGTTAATNGAGTCAGATCTGGGAGAACTTTTACTGTCTGCTGCGACCGATAATCTNTCACACATCGANGTTAAATTTTCAAAAAAACATGCGATGACNGTNGTNCTAGCTGCAGAAAATTATCCCGGTGCNGTTGAGAAGGGTCGCCCGATTACAGGTTTGCCAAANCNAAGCGATGATTACTGGGTTAATCATGCTGGAACAAAAATAGAAGATGGACAATTAGTATCAAATGGCGGTAGAGTACTTTCCTGTACGGGTTTAGGTAGTGATTTATCTCAAGCAGCAGAAAAAGCCTACTCGTTAATCGAACAGATTGAGTTACTCGGCTCGCACTACCGAAGAGATATCGGCCACAAAGCGCTATGACCACGATTTCCACTGCAGCCGCTCAGTACCTCGTTTTCGACATACTGAGTACAAATATGTTACATTTCNNCATAGGCAACTGATAAAAAGGGGTCATTGGTGGCCGCAATGCTACAGCCTATAGGCTGCACCTAGAATACTAGAGGGAAACAAAATGTCGACAGAAAACGACAACAAAAACGGAGCACTAAATGCTGCTGCNGGGTNGGTAATTGGCCCCCTTGCAATACTGATGGCGCTCCTTGCTGACTATGGACTAGACTTTGGTCTGGTCCTCGATGGAGATGGAATGACACCATTTGTTGCAATCGCAGTTGCAGCAATGCTTGGAATAACACCACGTGTCCTAAAAGAACTAGCAGTTATCCAAGTCTCAGCGGCAGTAGTATCCCTCGCTACATTAGTCGTTGCGCTTATCGCTTCTGAAGCAGTGGCAACATATGCAGAATCAAATTTNCTTGGNGTGATGTTCTTTATCACAATGTTNGGAGGGTANCTTCTGGACAGCTCTGGTCGCCATGANTGGAACACAGTGATGATATTCTCTATGGTTGGAGTTTGGGCTTCCATGGTATCTGCTGCNAACTTTGCAGATGTTCAGACCCATCTCTACNNTCTTGACGGGGACGAATATGACAGAACTGCTGCATGGCAAGAAGCAATTGGATTTGTCTTTTTCAATACGCTTGCAATNTTCGTGATTGTTGGCATGCTTGCTGCTGTTCTACTTAGAGGAGTTACCGCTCCTGCAACGAGTAAGGGATGGTTTGGTTACATCAAATCAAACGAGAATTTGTACAACAAAAACACGCTTCCTTTGCAANTGGCATTGGCCATTTGGGCTGCTACTCATGTTGGAATTATGGTCTACTTTAATTCTCTTCAGGACTTAGACATACTTGCAATTTGGACTGAGGCAGGGTATCATGGCTACATCGGTTTCTGGCCAGCAGCGCTCACAGGTGTTGTTGCNTTGNCGTGTGCATGGATGGCTGCTGAAAGATGGTACACACGTGCAATTTTCATTGGGTCGATGTGGTTGCTCTACGTAGTATCCTCACTTTACGAATCCGGACACTGGCAAAGTGAAAACCTTGAAGGTACTTGGGCTGTTTGGATTTGGTTTGGAATCACGTTCTTCATAGGNGTGGTAATCTANTGGTTCGCTACCCANGAGGACTACGGAGGTTGGATGAATCGCGAGCAACATGAACCAAGCCAAGCGAGAGTCTTCTGGTCAAATCACTGGGCAGGCATAATGACTTTCATGGCCTTCATGGTTGCTATCGCAATAAGGATCCAGTGGTATTTCGTACCATCTTTGAATTCCTCTGCACTTGATTCTTTTGACNTAACAGGAGGTTCTGACCCGTGGTACATGAAGAGAGTAGTCGATTACATAATCGCTGAAAATGCTCANNTGATATTTGACGCTGACAGGAACTATCCAGTAGGAGGAATCAATCCACGTCCTCCTCTGTTCTCTTGGTCGATGGCTCTGAGTGCAATGTTACTAACCAACATTGGAATAAACTCAGATGCAGCNGTNTGGTACTCAATGTTTGCACTTCCNGCNATCTTCGGTGCTCTAATTGTTTTCCCGATGGCTGGTATTGCCAGAGACAACTTCGGTAAGGGGGCAGGAGTAATCGCTGCTTGGTTGATTGCCTTTATGCCAACTCACGTCCAAAAATCAACATGGGCTATGGCGGACCACGATGCATTCGTTCTGCTATTCTTAACAGCCGCCTTCATGTACTATCTGAGGGCTATNAAGGCTGGAGGAGATGAGAGACTCTCGCGCTACACAAACGCATATCCTTCTGGAATTGTGTCAGCAATTTCTCAAGTATTGCGAGAGAAGAGAAAAGCATCTGCCAATGCTATTGCTGCTGGTGTGTGCTTTGGAATTGTAGCNTTGGGATGGAAAGGTTTCGTTTACGGACCAGCAATTATCTTCCTTGCATACTTTGTACAGGTAGCAATGAACATGTTCAGAAGAAAAGACAGTACAATCTTGTCTGCAATTAACATCATGATGTTAGGTACTATTTTCATCATGGTTATGCCATTCTATGCTCACCCACAATTAGACCTAGTTTTGAACTCCACNGGATTGACTCCTCTGTTATTCATTACATTGTTTACAGTTGCAATTACTTGGATTACAACAGGATTTAGAGACAAACCATGGTTACTTGTTTTGGGATCATTAGTTACCGGCGGAGCTGTCTTTGCAGTAGTTTTGTATCTTTTACAATTAGCAGACATCTCAAATGCATGGGACATCTTGACAACTGGTTCAGGTTATTTCTCCAAGAACAAAATCTTTGGTACAATTGCTGAAGCAAGTGCACCATCTCGTGGACAATTATTCGCATCATTTGGGCCTATTGTATTCGTGTTAGCAATTGTAATGGGTATACTTGCCCTTTGGGATGGAATCGTTAAGAAAAGCCAGACTAAACTNGTGCTTGGTATGTGGGTAATCATCGCCGCNTACATGGCATGGTCTGCNGGAAGATTCCTGTTCAACGCTGCACCTGCAATGGCGGTNATGGGCGCATGGGGTATTACCACGCTATGGAAAGCAAGTGGTGCNGGCAACATGGCTCGCTCGTGGAGAAGAATGGGAATTAGAACACCNGGTGANAGAATCAGTAATGCAAGAAAAGCTGTGTGGAAGAANCCACAATTCAGTGCTATCGGTCTAGTTCTCATAATGTTGATCGGACAGCATGCGACCTATGGATTAGACGCAGCAATGCCTTCCGGCGCTAACGAAGCTGAAATGGATGAGACAATTTACAACATCGCTCCAGACATATTGCGCTGGAACGATTTTGGTTTCTCAATAATGGATGATTCATCCTATGATGAAAACACACGCTGGTACCTTGGTTCCTTCGGCTCCGGATTTAATGACGGTGGGTGGAATTTGGCATACGATTGGCTCAGNAACCAAGATACTGATGTACCTTATTCCGATNGACCTGCATTTGTTTCATGGTGGGATTATGGATTCCAAGCCCTTGAGACTGGACAACATCCATCAGTCTCTGACAACTTCCAGTCAGGAATACCAGCAACAGGTAACATGCTGTTAGCAAGAAATCAAGATGACTTGGCTGCAATGTTCATCTGGAGGCTCTCTGAAGCTGACCTAGCATACAACGAAGCAAGAACTGGCGAAAGAGTTCACACGAATGATTTCTTGAAAACTCTAACNCTTTCCAGTAATCATCTTAGCGATGAACAGAAGAATGAGTTCGTAAAGATACAAACTAACCTCGCTGATGAAGATGTGATAGAGCGCGTATTCAAGGTGACACAGACCAACGGCGATGTTACACTTGCAGAAGGACGTCAAATCAACAATGGTTTGTTTGGAGAAGATCCTAGAACTTTGTACAAAGTTTACGAGGACATGGAGATATACCCATGTACCGGAGATTATGATTGTGTAGGCGATGCATTCGTTGATGAGGGAGATGCACAATCCATCTTCACTACTAATGTCAGAGCCATGTCGGATACAACCTACAACACAACACATTACATCGTTGGAGATTATTGGTACACCTCTGATTTAATCGAAGAATTCAATTCTGTCAGCACAGGTATTCATCGAAAGAATGCCGCTATTGCGTTGGTAACTCAAATGCTAACCTCATCCCTAGATAGCGAAGATTTACACAATCTGTATGTTGACTTGTCAAGCAGAGTCAAGTACAATGTACAAGATTACGAGGGTGCCCCTGGGCAGACNATTGAGAGAGATCATGANATCAGATACTTTGCTGTTGACAACAGATTGTATCCTCGTGCTGGCTTATACAGNTCGGAATACAGCGGAGGTAACCCAACAGGAATNTTCGCAGCACCTACAATCCTTTCAGGCCAAGATTTCTCAACCTTCATGGACGANGTNTACATGACNCAAAGAGGGCAGTTTACTGACGAGATGACNCGCGAAGAATTCGATGANGAATCGCGCAAGGATATCTTGAACCAACAGGCAGGAGCAAACTTCGATCCACTCAGCCTAGTTGATGTAAGAATTGACCATACTCCTGCTTTCTTTGANACTATGCTAGCAAGGACATATGTCGGATACGGNGCATCTTCGCTAGGATTTGCTACCACTGAACAGCCAGGCCAACACTTTGGTCAATCTGGTACTCCAAACACTATGATGACCAACGCTGTTCCACTACCTGGAGCAATGATGAACCATTTCGTAATAGCAAACTGGTATACACCGGATGTAGATGCTAACGNAGATGGTGAACCAGATAATAGATTAGGTTCTGCAAACACAGTTGTCAAGGTAATGAAGTACTATCCTGGTGCTACAGTAAATGGAAAGGTTACGATGTCTGATGACGGACAACCTCTGCCAAACGTTAGAATTCTACTTGAGAGAGATGCTTTCTCAGGAGAAGGCTCTGAGGATGAAGACTCAGATACATACTGGGTTCCAATAGGATACACCGACTCTGATGAAAATGGAGAATGGTCATATGTTGTACCTGCNGGTAAAATCAGAGCCACCGCATACGCTGGCGAATACAACGATGTGGATGCAAAAGATATCTTCAAGACAGGAGAATATGCAGGAGGACTCGGTGATTTAACTACTGAGACTAATGACAACAGGGAGACCAACATAATCACAGGTCTGCTTGGAAAAGTTGCTAACATGTCTTGGATGGGCGAAACGATGTACAACATTACAGCAGAAGAAGCTGACAGAGAACAAGACCCTCAAGATGGAGTCTTTGATATCGAAGTCGATTCGAGCGGAGTATCTGGTACAGTCACATGGACTGGTCATGAATCCTTTGAAGGAGATGCCCTTGATGATATAACATTCATCCTTAGAAATATCTGGGATATGACTGACAATTACACAGTAACAACCACAAGCGGGCAATTCACAACAGGACCAAGTACCTCTGAAACCATTCAAGGTACTGGTGAAGTGACTTTCACATCAGAAGGTATCTTCGACACCGAAGGCAATTCAGGAGTCGTTAGAGGATTTACAGGTAATTACACAAGAGGAGTACTGGACGGTCGCTCTTACACATCTAATGCCACATTTACAGGCGGAGGAACAATCGTCGCAACATGGATTGATTACGACGCACCTGATTGTGAAACAGAAGTAGAGGATAACGAGACAATTGAAGTTCTTCCTACTTACAATGCAACTGTAAACGATGAGAATGTAACTTTGACTCACACAGCATGTCTAACCTCCGAATCTGATACTTACTTATTCAGTGGAACAATCACCGCAAANGGTCGAATTACCGCTGATGGTCAAGTAGAAGTGGTGAAATTACTAGATGGTGAAGACTTTGAAGGTACAGGTGTATACATAGGAATAGGAACAGTAAACGGTACTGGTTTATTCTCAGGTGAGGGTACATTCTCTGGACCTATGGTTGCCCCAGGTTCATTCTACATGACAGGATTAATGCCGGGCACTTACAACATGATTGCGCAGATGCAAAATGGTAGAGAAGTTCTACTTCCTGATCCAGTTGTTGTAGAGGTTGAGAGAACTTATGGTCTGACTATGACACTACCCGGTTCGATATTCGAGGATACATTGTACGCACAGTACATGACAAACGGTGAGCCAACACCACTTCCTAACACTACAATCGAGATTATTGACTTTGAGTTGCCCGAAGACTCAGCACCAGTGACTATAGTTACTGATGAAAACGGCTCGTTCAGTTATGGTCCAATATCAACTGGTCTTTACCAATGGAGAGTTGACATAGACAATGATGGCTGGTACGAAGTCGAGGAGAATTTCTCTGTNGCATTCAACTCAGAAAACATAACTGCAGATGTATCTGTTCCAACAAAGAGAGATGTAGTTATCAATTTGGATAACGGAGGAAATGATGTTGATGTAGCTAACAGAACTATTACTTTCAAGAACACTGAAAGTACATTCCTCAACCAGTATGTTGTCACAGCAACCTCTGACGAGAATGGTATGGTGCATGCAGANGTTGACATGGGTCAGTGGATCATATCAGACGAATCCGATGGTGANTTTGTACTATACCACGAGGTTGAAGTTACAACTGATGACATAGAATTGAATCTATCCTACGCAGTAAGTGTGTGGCTAAANGGTACAGTNTGGGNNTTCGATGAGGANNTGTTGAGAACAGACCCAGCATACAGTACNCCNGANGAANTACCNNNNGANTTNAAAGAGCCNGCAANTANNAAGATTAANCTNGAAGCCCGATCTGGTCAAATNAAATTCGAGNCTNNNACTGATGNNAATGGNNCATATTCTTTCAGGATTCCTGAAAANCTTGTNTTCCANATAACAGCTGAANNNTTTGANNANGNNNNTACAGGCAAGCNAACNNCTGGTATGATTGTANTAAATGCATCTCAAGTCACTGAAACCGATCTATACNTNANNAGNGCTAATANNATANANGGAACTGTTTGGNTAAGAGANTCACTAAACGGNTCTGGAGTANAATGGGGCCCTGAGATATCAGGAGCTATGGGTGTTGANGTAATCGCTACTGATTCCAACGGATTAGAATTTAGAGATGAGATCGACGATGCAGGTACATTCATGGTACACCTAAGCGATGGAATTTGGACACTAACCGTATCNAATGAAGAAATGAATGTCGCTCCTGTGATTATTGATGCAGCCAATCGAACAGACCGAGTTGAATTAATTTCAAACCCAGCGAATGTGTCTGTGACTTTCCGAGTATTCTTGGATACCAACGAGGATGGTAACTGGGAGAATGGCACACTAGTTGCACCAAGTTTCAATATCACTTCAGTCAATGAATTCGGCCTTGATCTTGAGGTAACAGAAGACATGTATGATTCTCAAACTGGTGAACTAACAGTAGGTTTGTCAGTTGGAACATATATCATCAATATGGTTGAAGATACCCCAAGGGATGAAAACGCTAGCGAGTTCAGAAAATTCTCTGCTGATTTGCCAACGATCGAAATTGGATTAGGACCATCAGGAGAACCGGTCGAC
This sequence comes from Methanobacteriota archaeon, assembly GCA_002694245.1. Lineage (GTDB taxonomy): Archaea > Thermoplasmatota > Poseidoniia > Poseidoniales > Poseidoniaceae > MGIIa-K1. The sequence goes on along the minus strand of NZLM01000021.1, from coordinate 56,136 downwards.
ATCAGGTTGACTCCAGACTACCTAGTTGCTGGTTCTGTCGAAATGGAAAGCGGTTTCCCGCTTGTCAACTCGACCGTATGGTTAAGGAATGATGCAGGAGATGATTTCTATCCACTGACCGTTGATGAGAATGGAACCTTTGCCGAATACATTCCTCAAGGTGAATGGTTTGTAGAAGTCGATGACTATCAATCTGACAGCAATGAGACTGAAATTTATCGTGGAGTTATCACAGTCGAAGGAGCGGTCACAGACTACTTCTTCAAGACTAAAACAGCAATGACTGTTAATTTGCAACTGCAAGAATCTCAAACCTCTTCCAACATTACTGCTACAAGAATTACTGCAGTGAGCTTAGATGGACTAGGCAATGTCAGTTTGGGGCCGTCAGATGCTGAAGGCAAGATTAGTGAAGTTCTAATGCCAGGAAATTGGACTTTATTCTTGAACAGAACTGAGACACTTGAACGCTGGAGTCTAGATGAGGGAGTATACGTTTCTACAAACTCTATGGATAACGGCACATGGGAGGCTGGAGTCGTAGTAATCAAGAAAGAGGTTCTAATTGGTGGAAAGATATTCTGGGATTTAGATGAGAATGACATACCTTCTTCAAGCGAAGGTATCGAAGGAGTAAATGTCTCAGTTTCTAGCCAATCATACCCAGAACTAGTAGTTACAACAGATGAAGATGGAGTGTGGAAGACATTCGTTCCAATCAGGGACAACTACACAGTGTCTGCACAAAAGGCTGGATTTGCAAACTCGACTTACAGCGTTGACAATGGTAGTTACTACCCTGTAAACGATACTCATGAAAGTCGTGACTTAGAAATGAGTGCCGGTGTAGTGCAGGTTTCTGGTAACGTTACAGATATCACAGGTGGAAGTGAGAGACTAGAAGGTGCGACAATAACATTGTACCCAGCTGCTGGTATGGTAAGAGATGCGGTAACAATCACATCTGCCACATACGAAAACAACACCTTGTCATGGTCCACAGAGATACAACCAGGAAACTGGATTGTATTCGTAACTGGTACCGATGTTGACGAAAATGGTGGCGGTGTGGCAGTTGGTCTACTAGAAGCCTCGGTTCAAGAAGGTGCTTCGATTGATCTAGTTATGCAAAGAGGAGGTTTAGTTTCACTTGCGAGTGAGTGGACTTCGATAGAAAACAATGTCCTCAATGCAGGAGATGTCGATGGTGGCGTAATGGTGGAGATCGATCTTGGTGACGACATAGCGTGGAACCAAGCATTCGATTCATCCGGTATGCTAGACCTAGTCTTGCCAGCAGGAACCGTAAATCTCGATTCTGAATTCGAGACAATTGAACACGACCTAGGATTAACTATGGAATACTCAGCAGGAATGGCTGTAGATGTCATACAAGACACTGCTGAAGACAAAGTGATGAAGTTCAATCGCAAGGTAAACTCAGACTTAGTTGTAGAGGTAACCTCGATTAAAGAAGGTACAGCAGAATTCTCTGAAGACGACTTGAAAGAACTGACTGCAATTCCTGTTGATGATGAGGGATATGTAGAGATAGAACTAACTCTAAACCTGAAGTATGAGGGTACTGAAATCGCAGATCAATTCACTGCATCTGGAGGAACAGGTGTAACACCTGATGCGGAATTCTGGAGCATCGAATTCTTGAATGGCAGCGATGGTGAGGATGAAATCTGGACAGACGTTATGGATGTCAGCATGGGTGTTGGTGTCGACAATAACGATACTGATCAAGTGCTAGAAACAAATGTAACTGTAAAGATCGTACTACCACTCCAAAACCAGTCGGTGACATTGGATGATGGTCATGCAGTCAACATGAGGTTCACCTCTGATGGAGGCCTAAGCGAAGCTAGTGTGCGTGTATTCATACCGCAACAATACAACATATCGCTAAATGACGCCCCTGAGGCTATTGGAATTGGAGATGGAGGCGAAACCCTCGTCACTCTATCCGTAGTTAACAACGGTAATGGTGATGACACAATTAGCGTTCAATCTTCTCTAGAGCAATCATGTATTGACGCTGGATGGCAGGTTACAGGATCAACAAACTTGACCGTTGCGGCAAATGACGAAAGAGCTCAATCTTTCACTATATTCTCGGCACAAAACTCGACCGTAGACAAATGTGACATTGAATTTACAGCTGAAAGTGAAGGAGACTTCGAAATTCAAACAGCAGAAACTGAAGCAAGAATTTCAGTTGTTAGGCTAGTAATCGAAGAAAGTCTTGTTGAGCCAGGAGGAGCAGACGCAGAAGCTAATGCAGATGGAACCTTCAGAATACCAATTAGAAACGTAGGTTTCCTGACTGCAGCTGAAGTAAAGGTTACACTTGAGGCTGATGAATTCGGTAATACAGTATATGAGCCTCAGCAAAAATCACAAATGATTCCCGCAGAAGACTATAGGTACTTCGAGTTTGATTACTCAGACATGCCTCCAGGAGACGCAAGATTGAGAGTCAGTGTTGAAGTGATGGATCCTGCAAATGAGGATGCAGTAGCCGAAGACAGTGCAGATGAAGCAATATTGACCATACCGTTCTCAAATATGGCCAGTGAGGATGGAGAATCGCCATTCTTGGTAATCGTAATCGTCGCATTGACTCTTCTAGTGCTGTATGGTGGATACAATACTGCTAGAAAGGGATCTTCGGGAAGATTCTGATGGTATAGTCTGTTGGACTGAATCAAAAATCAATCTTCGGATTGAGACATATGTTCAATACTTGTGAGCGTCAGCAATGTTCTATGTGGGATGAAGATCTACAAACTGTAGATTTCATACCAGAACCGTCTGACTCACGAATATTGTCTGCTGCAGATATCAACACACGAGGTCACCAAGAAGGATGGCGTAGTGAGGTAATTGGATGGAACCCACAACCAGTACCTGTGATCTCCCGTCCAAGGAGAACAGGACAAAAAATAGCCAATTTTAGTATCTTTGTAATCATAACCTTGCTTATTTGGGGAATTTGGAAAGCGGAGATTCTAGTGATTGATATCCCACCGCCTAAGTCAGAATGGGCTTTTGAAGATTCAGGGGCAAGGGACCTTCAAGAGTTAGGGTTCACTGGTGATGGAGTTAAGGTCTGTATGGTAGATACAGGCATAGACACCACTCACCCTGATTTGCAGTCTATTGATTTGGTTTTCAAGGATTTTGTTAGAGGTGCTGCAGAACCAATTGAGCGTGGATCTTTAGCACACGGCACCATGATGGCAGGAATACTAGTTGCAGATGGCTACCTAGAGGGGGTAGCACCGGGTGTAACCCTTGGAATGGCTGCTGCTTTGGGTGACGACGGTGAAGGAGGGAACAGCGGAGATCAAAACACAGTCGCCAGTGCGATAGACTGGTGCTGGAAAACCTTTGGTGCAGACATAATTTCCTTATCTCTTGGAGGAGAAAGTGACCCAGATGCCGATAGAAATGGTCCTACCACTAATGCAGTAAGACAAGCAATCTCTAACGGAGTTTTTGTTATATCTGCGGCAGGGAACGATGGCGGTAGTGATGACGATGGAAGGGTTTCCACACCGTCAAATGTAGTCGAAGCGATATCTGTCGGTGCTTTCGATGATACAGGAAAAATCTGGAAAGGATCCTCATTAGGTGAATCACTAGATGCCGATGGTACAAACCGAGAACACCCTCACATGAAGCCAGAGATATCAGCGCCCGGAGTCGGGATAATTTCCACAGCATACGGAGGTGAGTATTACTCATCGACAGGTACCTCAGATGCAACAGTGTTTGTTGCAGGTATTCTCGCCTTAATTTTGGAAGCTGAGCCTCACATAATGAATGACACAGATGTTGATTGTATAACAGAAGTAAAACTTGCACTAAAGGAATCAGCGATTCCAATTAATCCAGATGTCGAACACGATTCTCGCTCGGGATATGGTGCTGTAAGTGGAACTGCCTGGCTTGATGAAATACGTAATTCCGGTGCATGTCTCTGAATTTCTGAAATTCTTCACTGCTTTCATGAAGTAATATAGTTGATACTAAAATGGTAGTTTTGATATTTTTAGGGCGATTTATGGGCAAAAAAATGATATTTTTCATCTATTATTGATACTCTCCAATTGAAATCAAGCCCAATGTGTTAAGTCTGTTCAGTCAATGGAGCGTACCGTTGAGGGTGTTCCATGTCGTCAGGCGTCCAAAAAAGTAAGAGCGTTGGTTTGGTAAGTTTATTCTTGTTATCATTATTTGTAGCGATGATTACTACTGTCCCAGCAGTAACTGCAGTAAATGAGACTAGTTCAGGTACAATAACCGGTACTGAAACTTGGACTGGAGTAATGAATCTCGATGGAGATTTAGTCGTAGCTGGTGGTGCTAAGTTGATCATCAACGCAGGCACAACAATCAACGTACCAGCGGACAAGAACATCAGAATTCAAGGCTCAATATGTGCAGGAGACTCTTCATGTGGGGCATCACAAGCGAGCACAGGATCACCTATTCGTTTCATTTGGGGTACACCTCCAAACGACCCTACCCAAACTGGAAGGTGTAACATAAACGGTGTCTTCAACCCAGATTTGGCATGTGGTTCTGGCATATATCTCGACCAAACAATTGATCAATCATTAACAAAGATGAATCACGTTACTTTAGACGGTGCTTACGGTATCCCAGTGGATATAGACGGACAAGGAACAGTCAAGTATGGAGCACTAATCTTTGATGGTGCGAGCCTGAGCGTGACAAATCCAAGTTTCCAAGACATAAACACAACTAATGTACTTGCATTCAATGGCGCTTCTCCAACCCTTGATGGTGGCACTTTCGTGGTGGGTACTGATGGCCAAGGATATCAGGGAGCTGCAATCCAAGCATATGGTGCTGGAGCTGGTCTTGTTGTCATGCAAATCAAGAATTCAGCATTTACCGGAGCGGAAACAGACTGTGGTACACAAGGCGGAGGTAGGTCAGCAGTATATCTAGAAAATTCCTTCGTCAATATGGACACAATTTCAGTCACGCAGAACTCCTATGGTGCATTTTTGCGATCCAGTAGCGGTTATTTGACCAATTCTACAATAACCACAAAATGCAACGCTATTGACACTAACTCACATCTTTCAGCAAATGATCAAGATTACACATTCGTGATATCAAACAACGTAATTACTCCTGCTGAAGGTGCTGGCATTACAGCATATGACGGAGCGATTGTAGTTGCAGAAGGAAACACAATCTCTGGTTCATCTGAAGGTTCAGGCTTTGGAATAAGGTCCTCTTACGTGACTGCAAACAACAACATAATCGGACCAATTGGTGGTTGGAACGGATTGTGGATTTACGGAGAGTCTGATGTTTCAGCAGAAAATAATACAATTTTGAACACAGCTAAAGAGCCAATTTTGATTGGGGAATATCATCACAAAGATCAGGGATGGAACGTCCCAGCTCCAACCAAAGCGAGAGGTTTCTTTGCGAACAACATCATCTCAAATAATACTGGAACTTGTACTTCACAGTACATGTATGGAGGTGACTTCCCTTGCCCAGCATTCCACGTTTACATGTCCTCTGCGACCTTCATGGATAACACTGTGACTAGCAATATAGGAGATGGATTTAGAATCAAGGGTGGCATTGTGAATGCACAAGGAAACAACATAGAAGTTGGTGAGTTTGGTGCTAGAGTATCGCTATACGATGACAATTATGGTAATAAGTATGGTTCAATTGCTTATTTCTCAGACAACACATACTCGAATGCAAGCCAAGTCTACAACGTAACAGAATCAAGAGTCGCAGTCCAAAGCGAGTTTATACCAGATCCAGGGGCTGGAGAGATGTATCCTGTCTCGCTTTCTTGGGGAGGAGCAGAGTGCCCATTCGTAACAGATGAGTGTTTGCAAACCCCAACAACAGCAGAATGGCCTCCTCACTTCATGCCTCTTGCAATGGAGGTTAACCAAAATGCAACTACCTTCACCTATGCTGACTTGCAGAATTTTGATCGCTCAAAAATTCACATCCAAAACCAGAACACAGCATGGGGTGTTCAGGTCGAGCAAGGTGAATTGGTACGATATCAGGTAAAGGCTGACAACTCTCAGGTACAAGATGCCCTTGTTACAATCAAGGATGCTAACGGAAAGCCGCTTTACAACATGACAACAGACCCATACGGTTACACTCAATGGGTAACATTGCCTTCAAACTTCCATTTAGACACGAACTGGAACCATGTCGCTACAGACATTGGTGAGGACTCTTGTGGTGATGGTGTTGACAATGATGGAGATACGCTGAGAGACGGACAAGATCCAGATTGTCAAAATGGAAATAGAGAGATGCCTGCATACACAGTAGAAGCGAAGAAGTTCGGTAAAGGAACAACTGAAAGCGATTTCACTCTAACTGGTATGGTTGATGAAGTATTATCGCTAACCAACATAGCACCATCTGTGTCAGTAGACCAAAATGATGGAACCTCGTTCGCACGAACTATATCGATTACCGGATCGGCGTTTGATGGTATTGAAGGTCCATACTTCAATGACTATGATTCAATCTCAAAGCAGTTTGGAGATATCAAGAGAGTTGAGGTTCAACCTCATGGAAGCTTGGATTGGTATCTTGCTACCGACACCTCAGGTGCTAACGGTGAAGTGTCAATGACAAACTGGCCATTCAAAACATGGAGTTTTGATTGGGATATGTCCAACCACTTCGAAGAAGATGTGACATTTAGAGTGAAGTCTCATGACGGTCTTGATGAGTCGATTGTCTCGACAAGAGTTTTCAAATTAAATATCAACCCGCCAATAATTAACCTTGAATCACCTCTTGATTTCTCAACTCACGATGGTCAAGAAGTCCTGTTTAGCGGAACCGCCTCAGATACATATCAAGGCGTTCAAGGCAGTGATATCAGGGACATTTGGTTCAGTGTCACTGGACCAAACAATTACTCTGCAAATTACCCTGCTAACAGCGGCGGTGGAACATCATGGGCAGACTCCTGGAATTTCTCATCATTACCAAGTGGAGATTACACCTTCACCGTTTGGGCAAGTGATTCTAACTACTGTCATGAAGTAGTTGGAATTTGTACTCCNGACGTAGTAACAATAACGATCGATAATGACAACAGAATACCAATAATTCAGGTTAGTGAGCCACTACCTATGCAAACCGTCAGAGCGGCAGAGGATACAATCATCAGNGGTGTAGCAAGAGATAATGACGGACAGGTCACTAGAGTTGAAATATCTGTAATAGACTTAGCTAGCGGCATTGAACTTAATGATGCACCAGATCCAATCACTTCATTCCAACCGAACGGCGCTTGGATGACATATTGGGATACAAGCAAGTTGATTCACGATCAGCAATATGAAGTAAATGTCAGAGCATATGATGGTGTTGATTATTCTCTAACTTCGACTGTTAGGATTGTAATNGATAACCCTAGCGATGCCGATAANATAGCACCAACATTCAATCCTGATGGTTGGATTGATACTGTTACAATATTCTGTGATGAGCGTTCGTCTGCGTTTGANAGATGTGGTTCTGGAGCAGAAATNGACCTNTTACAGTTCTTNAACGATAGTGACGGAGTNGGGCCACAGTCTAGCCATATGGTCTTTGACATCTATGACGACCCNTCAACTGCAATCGATGATGACTACGCATTCCACATTAGAATAACGCCAGAAGGCAAGGCAATATACAANCCAATGGATTCNAGATANCAAATTTCNAGCGAAATATCTGATTGGTCTATGCAAGGTGTAATGTTCGAAGGCAGAGATATCTACGACTCTGTTGTTTACTCATATCAGGTGAACTTCATCGTCAGAGGTGTCCAATTTACAGCAGAAAGAGTTGATTCTGGAAGTGTNTCTTTTGATGATTCAGCAGTATTCCAAGGAACAGGACTACCTAACTCACAAGTCAAAGCAAGATTATCCAANGGAGATTCGCTACTAAACTCTACAATAGTAAAGGCAGATGGTACATGGAGAATGGAAATCACATCTTCCCAAATTGGTGATGACGGAAGTTTCCAAATTTACTTNGCACAAGATGGCCAATTTATNGGAAAGGATGATTCGAATAACATCGTCCTACAAAGCGGCGAAGTATCCTCAGGTGGTATATTTGATGGATGGCTNGGAATAGTGATTGCAATAATCGCTATTGCGATTNTAATCGGAGTTGGTGCATTCTTCTTCCTAGAGGTTGAAGAGTACGAGGAAGAGGANCCTGAGCAAATCGCTGCACAGCAAAAAGAGGAGGATCCATATGCATGGGCAAAAGCAAGAGCTGCTGAGCAAGCTGCTGGACAACTAACTCCAGCTCCAGCTCCGGTTCCTGCTGCCCAACCGCAACACCCAGGATGGATTTGGGATGCNAATTCTAACCAGTGGGTACAAGATCCGAACTACCAACCAAACCAACCGGGGAACAACTGATTTCTCCATTGTAAATCGAATCGAGTGAACACAACACTCTAAGAGGACTATGTGCGAGGGGNANTTATGGCTACGCGACCAAAGCCGGGTGTACAGGANAGAATTCTGTTACACTTGTCTGATTTTTCAGACTTCATGGATTCAGTAGAAGTGCCATTTTCGCTATCGCAAATGGGTATCGCAAACGCTGTAGCAATAGCAAGGTCAAATGTGCCNAGAGCTATTGCAGGGCTAAAAGATCAAGGTTTGCTTGTTGAAAGGCAAGCGCACGTTCAAGGTGTTAGTCGCAAAAGAAAAGCATACTTTCTGACTGATACGGGAATGAAATTGGCAGATGAAACATGGAAGCGGCTAAGAGAGTTNCCACTAAGAGCGATATTACCTGGTGGTAATTCAATATCTTCAACACTTGGCGAGATTCAAGATAAGCTTCCATTTTCCATGCGACCAGTTGATGTGATTCGCTATCTAGACGATAATGGAGTACTTGACGTTAGATCNCTTTCTGCAGACTTAGTTGAGAGGGACCTATCAAAGCATGTNGAAAAGCAATTGGTNACCAGTTTAGGTGACTTACCAAGACTACGTCATTTCTATGGTCGTTCAACAGAGTTAGAGAATATGGTNAACTTGCTGGAAGCCAGATCTACAACACTGATGATTCCTGGAATTGCAGGAATAGGAAAAACATCTATGGCTGCAAAAATTATTGAATCTTTCATGCATAAGAGAAATCTGCTTTACCACAGATGTCAAGATTGGGATGGGAGCAGGGCATTCTTTGAAAGTGTGGCTGACTGGTTATCTAGCATAGGTGATTCGATGCTAGCAGATTACATCTCAGCAACACCAGTTCCCCAAGCTGCAGATACAGCGCGTATGATTACCGATTCATTGTCAAATGCTCCTGCGCTGATTGTGATAGATGATTATCATAAAGTAAGCGATAAAGTCCTACACAAAACAATCCAAGCACTATCTAGGGGACTTGTTGAGTGTGAAGGTGACATTGGTTTAGTCATCTTTTCAAGATCGTTCAAAGAAGTTGTTCCATTGAAAGACGCAGATGGAAGAATCGTCTCATTAGTTCTACCATTGGAAGGATTGGACCAAGACTCTACGCGTTCGCTTTTATCCGCTTTTGATGACCTCAATCAAGAGAAACTACTCTACATACATTCTTTGAGCAGAGGGCATCCTTTGGTTCTAGAATTAATCAATCGTGGAGCATCTGCTGGTGCATTCCATGAATCACTTGAAAATTACGTTAACATTGAGATTTTCTCAAAATTATCTGGAGAACAAAAAAGACTACTCGGTGCTCTATCAGTCTTCAGGGAGCCTATACAACTCGAGGCGATTACCGATCAAGGACTGAACATCGACGAGCTTGATTCACTTGTTGAGTCAGGATTGGCAAGGCAAGCAGATTCTGACACCTACGATGTTCACGACCTTATTCGAGAATTCTTACTTCAAAGCCTTGATACACAAGCAAAGGAAGAATTACACAATAAGGCAGTTGTTTGGTATGAAAAGCAACCCAGTAGCAGCCAGATTTCGCTCGAGCTGATTTACCATTTGATATCCTCTTCACGTCATGAAGATGCAACCAGTATTATCATAGATGAGGGTAGAGATTTGGTAAAAGAAGGTCACATCGAACTTCTTGGTTTACTTGAATCAATAGATACAAAATCAGTGAACGCTGAAGGTGCTTGTAGAATTGATAGGCTGCGTGGAGAGGTTCTAGCATTGCTTGGAAGATTTGATGAAGCAGAGGAAGCATTCAACCAGGCAAGGCCTCCAGCAGAGGCAGCAGGTTTGAAGGATGTAATTGCAGATATTCTATCCAATTTAGCAGACATAGCTCTTAAGCGTGGGGACTCAGAATCAAGCTTAGGCATGCACAGAAAGGCGCTTGAATTATTCATAGAACTCAAAGATGCAGTTGGTGCAGCTAGATCATACAACAATATGGGATACATTCTCAGGCGGAGCGGTGATAATACAAAGGCATTGGATGCATATTCTGAAGTGGAAAGCATTCTTTCTGAGGATAAATCAAAATCATTGATTCCTGCTCAAATTGTGCTCGCTAGGGCATTGCTTGACCTTGGCCATCAGGATAGGGCCAGAGACCACGCACTCTCAGCGTATGAACAATCAGAAAATTCTGATGATACTATTTTGCATGCCAGAGCGAGAGCTGTTCTCGGAAGGTATTACGCTAAAACCGGAGACAGCGATTTAGCACTCCATCATTACACTGACGCATTAGAGACAATGGGTGAAGCCGGAGATCCACTGGCATTGGTCGAAGTATCAATCCTTCTTGGTGAAGTGCTTCAAGATAGTGGCAGAATAGAGGAAGCCCTTGAGAGATATCGTGAAGCCTTGGTAATATCAGAGGCTAATGACTTGAGAATGCAAATTGGCGAATTACTCGCAAGGTTAGGTGGTGTAGCACCCGATAGGCAGAGGAGAATGGAATATCTGCAGAGAGCACTCTCGGTTTTCCGAGAACTTGGTGCTCAAACCCGAATGAGAGAGGTCCAAATGATGGTCCACACTGCTGTTATGGGTCGTTAAAAATCAGGTCTACTAGCAGAAAGGTAGGTTTCTCCGTTATCGTAAACAACCCAAATTTGGGTTATACCTGCAAGTGTAATTCTACCCTCATATGTGCCAGATCCAGTACCTGAAATTGAAACATCTCGGTCTAGTTCATTCTCGGGATGGTCCAAATGCAGCCCTTCATCGTCTAAAGTCAAAACAAATTGCGACTCATCTGCTTCGGTAAGACGCCAATCTACGACCTCTGCATAGCGAATACTCGGGTCGTCTCTACTAGCCTGATCTGCCCTTTCAACAGCAGCAGCAAGGTCTGCCATGTTCACATCAACAGCTGTGGTATTCCAATTTTCACGAGTTGCAGTTTCCAAACCGAATGCCCAGACGCTGAAAAGGGAAAGGAAGAGAACTCCTAACAAGAAAGTGAATATGTAGCCCAGTTCTGTACTAGCACCGGACTCGTCCTCAACCAAAGTTCTGTGACTCATGTACTAGCCTCCGTCAATTCGACATCTAAGCTACTGATTTGTAGGTTAAATTGTACTGGCACACCAGCCGAATGCCATACAGCCTCACTTGGTCCATGTGATGGTACAGGAACCCAACCGACATAATCGTACAACAAATCAAGTCGTCCTGGATTAACAATCCAGTCCTCAGAACTATCAAGATTTGAACTTGACCAAGATGCAATTGCATCTCCATATGGTCCAACCCATCCTCGACGGACATCATAAGCAGTTGTTGAGGCTAAACTCTCTCGCATTGACAACTCAATATCAAGATTCATCGAGCCAGAACCAACAACAGATGTCGATGTGGGATGCAGTGATGGGACTGTAGCACTAAACCGTGGTCCAGGGCCTTGTCTATCTACAGGACCAACGAGTATTGCTGGATTTAATTCTGGGTGATTTGTAACTATGGCACCAGCACTCCACGCCACCTCAAGACCTGTGATCGATGTGTCGAATTCATAGGTCAGTCTTGAGATGTGGAATGCCCATGCTGTTGCAAGTTTTGAATGCGTTGAGTCTTCATTTGTACCTATCAATGTGATTTCTATGCTTGCTGGGTGACTACCATCTCTCCATGCAGAGATTATCTGTCCTTCCGGAAGCCCAGTCATTGAGCTCCAAGGCAAAGTTGTAGAAATCCACCCTGATGCGGTTTTGTTTATTGAAACACAACGCATTGCACCATCGTCTTCCAAAATTAGGTGTCCCGAGTTACCGTTCTGGGCTAGTTTTTTCATGTAATCTCCGGAACTGGATGATTGATTTGTTACGCTTTGTGAACCATCATCCATGAATTCCATGCCTGAAATTTGTCCAGTATCTTTTGCTGGTAATTGCAGTATTCCATTATCTCCCTTTCCCCATTGAATCATAACATTCTCACTACTTTCGATATTGACAGCATCTTCTAAATTTGTAGGTGGCCAATCAATGGTTAAGGTCTGATTTGCCGGCACGGAAATACCACCATTTCTCCATGTAATTGTTGCAGCGTTTGCACTAGGGTTTGAAATGGTTAGATTTCCATTTGAGTAAGGTGCAATGAAGTATTTTGAAATGTAGGTACCTTCGTTACCAAGGAGATTAGTTCTGCCATTTTCACCGCTTGAAACAATTAGGTGTGCATCCACATCTGTGACTATTTCCATCAACGTATCTGTACCTAGATTGACTGTTTTTGTCCAAGAATTTGCCAGCCTCACCCCTTGTGACATTACAACCGCTTCATCACCACTCTCTTGACCAATATCCCACTGTACTAAGAAATCATCATTTGCAAATACCTCGATGGTTGATTCCCCTACTGGTAAAGGAAGTGCCCAACTCTGTCCTTGCCCAGTAACTGGGTTGGGTTTACTGGGTGGGACGAGAACCACACCCTCCTCTCCAAAAATTTCGATCCCTGCTAAGTCATGTGAAGAACTTATTTGAGAACTTGAATTTAGTCGAAGAACCTCGCCTATACTCAAGGAGTATTCGGTATTATCTTGCTCTAAAATTACTGGTCCTAGAGGTATGGTTAGTCCGTGTTTTGGTGTGACTAGAACAGAATCTGAATTAGAATTTGGACTGAATAGAAATGGCCTATCAGGTCCGAGTCTCATGTCTTCGTAGCATACAGCTTGCACATTGCTCTCAGCGTGTCTGATTTCTATCTCTCTGTCAAGATCTAAAGCCCCTTTTATCCTAAAGCTGCTATCTTCTACCCACGATGCAGAATACCACATGCCTCCACGAAGTCTATCCCATCTTAGCTCACCATCAACCGGAATTAACTCAACCTGAGAAGAATCTCCGGGCACTCCAGTCTCGGATAACATTGTTATTTCATGGCCCATTATTTGCATCTGCGCTTGCATGTCATTACGCTTCAATGAGCCTTCTAATTCCTGAATTACAGGCATCATAGATAGAAGCATAATGCCAATGATAGTAATCACTCCGCCAAATAATAGCACAGTCGCTACTGCAGCACTGACTGCGTCGTCATCTCGATGGAGGCTTCCTGAATTCACTTACTCACCTCGACTAGTTGTAACTCAATTTCGAGATCAATGACATTGTATCCTTTGTCTATTGTTAGCCCGTCAGAGCCACTTGCACGGAGCCATGGAGAAATTCCTCTGTGTTGGTCTAAGGTATTTGATGCCCTGTGTAGCGTGTAATCGATTAGCCAACCTTCACTCATTTGCGGGGTTACAGTAGGACCCAATGAGGATTCAAAAGTAAATCTAAAATTATAGGCGTCTCCGCTAAATATTGTCTTTGGACCCAATGATTTTATGTCGAAAATTGCATTTCTGCCATCTGGTATTGGCCCTACAGTGTTTACAGTTCTAAGTGATAGGCTAGCTCTCATTGTTCCATCGAACAATTCCTCAATATTCATATCAGGTGGATTAGTTATAGTCCAAGTCTCATCTGAAAATTTGTCGTATCTTGCATCATTGACCAATGCAATTGAATGTTCACCTGTCTGAACATTTGTGTTAACTAAAAGACCCGAAATGGATATTTTGGCGTGCTTGTGAATTAGTGTTCCCATGTCATTGAATACTGAAACAATGTACATATTTGCAACATTTAATTCGTGTTCAACAAATACTTCTTCATGGCTTTGGGTGAAGTTAACTATTGTTTCATCTGTCAACGTCCAAATATGTGCACTAGAGGCGGTCTCATTCAGAGCAAATATTGAGAAGATTGTCTGGTTAATGTACTCAACATTGACGGAATCTTCTGTTGTCAAATCGGCAGATACAGTCCAGGTTTCAACATTAGAAAGCGGAACAATTGAGCTAGTGATTGAAGGCATTGTTGCTCTAAGCCCTGTATCGGGGCTTGCACCAGCAACAACATCAATTCTGCCGTCTAACCTCTCAGCAATACCATTTGCATTAGACCAGGATGTGTTGTCTTGGAAGTCATTGACATAAGGGGTAAGGAATACGAATACTCCTCCCATCATTGTAATTACCATGGCTAGTAGCATAACTACGCCGATAACTTCGCTAACAGCGAGGTTATCGTCACGGCTGCTTCTAGACCTCATCACCTTTCGAGTAGGGAACTCCCTCTTATGGTTTGACCAAGTCTGAGCCCTTAAGGGCTCATCCTCGGAGATAAATCCCTTCTCGGGCAACTTTCTCCTGCTCTGTTTGACCTATGTGGTGTGTGAATTCTGGACCATCTTGCAAAGAGATCCGGATATCGCCTTCAAAGATATCATCGACATGGTACAAAACCGATGATTCTGCGATGTGTGGTGCGTTGTTCTTTTCAGACAAATGAGTGAGAACTATCGAGCGGGTATTTTTGTCTACAACATTCGCCAAAAATTCACCGGTTTGGTCATTGGATAAGTGCCCGCCTCTTCCTGCAATCCGATCTTTTAGCCGCATAGGATAAGGTCCGTTCCAAAGTCTGTTGTGATCATAATTTGCTTCTATGGATATGTGTTGACATCCAGATACATGATTGACCAGTTCATCTGTCCATGAACCTAGATCTGTAATTACAGCACCTCTTTCACCCTTATGGCTAGCAACGAATGCCACATTATCTGCTCCACTGTGGGGTACCGGGACGGGCAATAGAGCCAAATCGTCTCCGAATTCAATAGCTTCCAAACTTTCAAACAGTCTGACATTCCTTAGGTCAAGATTTAGGGCAGTTGCCGTTCTGTCATTACAGAAAATTGGAATATTCCACCTCTTTTGAGCAATCGATGCTCCTCCTCCGTGGTCACCATGGTGATGAGTGACCAAAATGGCATCTATTTCTGTTGGTTTTATTTCCATTCTAGCCAATCTGGTCTCAAGTTGTTTGCCACTAAATCCTTGGTCAATTAGTATCTTCGTGTCATTACTCTCAACTAGCGTCGAGTTACCTCGACTACCAGTTCCAAGGTGAGTGAATGAAAGAGACATCTCGAACTGTCGTAGGTGAACGCGGTTAGCCCTTGAACCCACCCCTTCTAGATGGTCTGAAAATTGTATTTAGGGGACACTTTAGAAATTCCGAAGTATGCTAGCGTATGAACAATGCTCCATCACTATATTAAGGCTGATTAGTTAAAACTCGGATAGTTGGGTGCTACCGCGCCTGACGGTGGTACCAATGCGACGCTCTCAATCAACTCTCTTGATGACCGTTCTAGTTGTTTTAGGATTATTCTTAGTGTCACAGTTGCCCGCTATCTCAAATGTGTCAACAACAGACCCTAATCTAGCAAAAGGAGATGAGATACCTCAGATTGATACTGACGACGATAAAATACCAGACCAGCATGAAGAGAGGTACAGCGAAGATGTTGTTTTCTTTTCAACTGACAATAGGTTGGTTTTCATGGATGGTTTGGACAAGTTGGAACCCGATTCTGAGTTTGATAAAGACATAGACGGACTGACTGCGCTAGAGGAATATTGCTGGCCTTACCCGGCTGAATGCGTGGAATCTGGTTTTGTCCGAGGACAAACTGGAAATCTCAACGAATCTGGTGAAAGATGGTATTTAGATCCTAGAGTAGCTGATACTGACGGTGATGGAATGCCTGATGGTTTTGAAGCGCACATGTGCGAAAAGCTTGGCGGATATGACATGGAAGAGAAAAAGTTCGTTTGTGAATCCTTTGATCCTCTAAATGCAAGTGATGCAGACATAGATCTCGATGAAGACGGATTTGATGTAAATAGGGATGGATTTTTGTCTATCAATGAGTTACTGACCTCTTCTGAAGAATACATCTATGGCGCACCATCAAACTGGACGAATGAACTTGATGGCATGCGATGTTATGCCCCTAATCCCGAATCCTCAATTTTGTCAGAGTGGCCCTTCATCACTGAGAATTCAAACTTTACAAAGTTCCAAAACATTCTCAGTGCATGTGCAAGAAACGGCACTGAAAACGTAATTGATGAATATATTTGGTTGGGTACTAATCCAATCTCAGAGGACAGCGATAGGTTCAATTTTGATGGAGTCAAGCACAGAAGATTGTTCCCGTCTAGTGGTGATGGGATTATGGACGGTTGGGAAATCCATTTCGGATTGGATCCCTTAAACCGCTCAAATGCGTTGATTGATTTGGATAATGATGGATGGGACTCTAATCGAGATGGCGTGATAAGCCCAGATCCACAAAGGTCGTTAGAGGCGCTTAAAGTAGGTGAGCAATTGTCTACGCTAGAGGAATATTTTGTTCACCTTGATGATGGAAATACTGTGAAAGCCGGGCTACGCTCGGTAGAACTTGGTTCAAGCGATGGAACCTACAAAGAATATCCTTTAGTTCAATCAGCTGGTAGTGATGAAATATCAGTTTACAATCACGATATTCGCTCGATTCACAACGATGGCTCGCACATTATATTTGGAACAAAACTGGGTATTACAATTGTAGATTTTACTGAGGAATCCTCCACACATTATCAGTTACCACAAGGACACGATTTACACGACATGGTTGTTCTCGATGACCACATAGTCTTGATGACAGAATCCGGGACTTGGATTGCTTCCTACAACGACGGCGCATTGTCTACCGCGTCCACATGGGATTATTTCCCTGGTAAATACACTGCAGGGACACAGTTGCAAATAGATGGTGGAGATGATTATGTAATCGCGCTTGGATTTGGTGGATTTGGTTCTGTATTCCAAATAAATTCCCTATCGGTAACGGAATTTTCGATCGGTTCGGGAATTGCAAACGCTATGTTGACTGGTAACGCCACAGCCACCTCTGTAGCACATTCTGCAGTATCATCTGGCTCAGTTACTCTGTTTGTTGGAACAGATGTTGGTTTGTTCACTGTAGAAACAACATCCGCTAGAGATGATGCGGTGCCAAATTGGAAATTCTACTTCTCACCAGAACCAACACCAATTGCAAAGAGTATAGACAATCTTAGGGCAATAGGTTCTGAGGGCGGAGGTAATCCTGCAACAGTTAATGCATTGCAACTAGATGGTCCAGATGAATCAGCAGCCCAAGTGGCATGGATTGGTACACCATCAGGACTACATCGCATGGATTTACTTTCTGATATTATTCAGTTTGGCGGTGATTATGAGCATCAAGGAATTGATGGTGTTTCGGTAGATGGCGCTAATTCTATTCATTCAATACATTCCACAGGAACAGAAGTACTAATCGGGTCTTCATGGGGATTATGGTCTCTAAACGGGGGTTATTCTGCAGTATTTGGAATGACAAGTCAAGAATGGGTACCCGGATTAATCTCTGCGATTGGAGTCCATGAGGTGGCAGGAATTGATACTGTATTCGTTGGAATTGGACCAGGAAGATATTCCAATATTGAGTTAATGGACCCAATGGCTAATGATTCTGATTCAGATGGAATGCTTGATGGTTGGGAGGTCAGATATGGATTAGATCCGACAGATCCTTGGGATGCCCTTTTGGATGCTGATGGAGATGGAGTGAATTTAGATTCTGACCCAATAAATGAAAGATTGTGGACAAACCTAGACGAGTTTAGATACACTGCGATCACAGATGCAGGATACAATGCAACCGATCCAAGAACTGTTGACTCTGATGGCGATGGTGTTGGGGACGGTGCGGAAGTGTTCGGGCTGTTCCACGAATTTACTCCTCTAAATTGTCACTACACAAATCAGTATGATTACAATCACGTATGTGACGATGCAGCAGGCCTTGCAGCAAACGCAACATACCTCGATTCTCTAGGTGTAGATCCGTTTACGGACCCAACAAACCCAGATTCAGATGGTGATGGGATGCCAGATGGGTGGGAAATTGAAAACCGAAGATGGATAGGTTCAGTTTTCACCGGTTCAAATAATTGGACTATGGACCCAATGAATCCTGACGATGCTAACTGGGATGCAGATGGAGATGGCTTGTCCAATCTGTGTGAATACCAGTGGACACAGGTAAAACTTGCAGGAATTGTAGGTGATTTGTTCGAGAGCCACTTTGAATCAGAGCAGTCCGCTTCACAGTGGGCTGACGCAGATCCGAACAATGTTGATTCCGATGGTGATGGTCTACCGGACGGCTGGGAAGCAAGAGGTGCATGCACATGGGATGTAAGCCGAACTGGAATAAACCCTCTAAACGGAAGTGATGCTTTTGAAAATCCAGACGGTGATGGATATGACATCAATCACAATGGTATAATCGAAGATAATGAGGCATTTGTAAACTGGCTAGAGTACAACATTAGAGACACCTTATTTGACGGAAATATGAGTTTTGATGGAGAATTGATTCCGAATAATTTCTCCACAGATTTATTCAGAAATATATCTGATTGGGCAGAGCCAGAGGAAGTGTTTGGCGATGGGTCACTTACAGGAGACCCAACAGATTCGGATACCGATTCTGATGGAATGCCTGACGGCTGGGAGATATGGTATGCAAGGTGGCATTTGTTAGATGCTGAGTGGTCATTAAATCCACTTGATTCTACTGACAGGTGGGAAGACTCAGATGATGATGGAATGAGTAATTGGGAAGAGTACAATAGCATAGACCCAAGCTTGTCTGAAACCAACAGCAACCGTTCAAGTCCACAATGGTATGTAACCACAGTCGGTAGCGGTTATACACTACAACAATGGGCGGGGATAACAAATGAAGAATCATTTGGATCATTTGTAGAACAAGATATAATCAATGTCTCAGGTTTTACCACGGACCCAACAAATCCTGACACAGATGGAGATGGATTCCTTGATGGACTGGAGTTGATGTTTACAGCTTGGAATGACAGCGCTCAAACATGGACTCTAAACCCTCTTGTTCCAGGTGATGGTAACTTTGACGCAGATAATGATGCTATGACTGACGCACAAGAATTTTCGCTGCTAACAACCAATCCAGATAACGGCGAGAATCACCCGCTAGATGCTCCTGTAATGCACATTGATGGCGACTTGAATGATCCAACACAAAAAGCACAGAGGGTCTACACAATAATTCTCGATAAAGGCCAGAGAGGGAAACGTCATCTTGAACAATTCCAAGAATGGCAATCAACAGGTATTGCAAGTAATTTCATTTCGACTCTGATGGGTATCACAGACCCTACAATCGCTGATACAGATGACGATGGAATGATTGATGGTTTCGAATATTGGTTTACAACTTGGGATTTGGAAAATAATCGTTGGTCAATGAATCCTTTAATCGATTCAGACCAGTTTTTGGACAGTGACCAAGATTCTGTTGATTGTGATAGAGATGGTAATATCTCCCTAGATGAACAATTTACGAACAAGAGGGAATACGAATCGAGAGTGTATGGTAAATACACTGAAAGGCTTAGCACTGGTTCTGGATTAATTGGGTTTGGAGATGACACAATAGATGCGTATGTTGAGGAAGGCTACACAGAATCTGAAGCAAGAAGAGAGATGTTCAACACATTCAGAGGAAAGGATGCATTATCAACTGCAAGAGTAGACAAGATTAACGAACAGTTTAGTGAAAATTTCAACAGGACCTTATTTGGAATTTCAGATCCAACAAATACTGATTCTGACCAAGATGGAATAGATGATGGATGGGAATTCTGTTACGCAGTATATGGTTTGCCCGACCCATCAACTCAAAACCACTGGTCGACAAACCCAGTCAATCCGTTTGATGTCAATTACGATCCAGACAGCGATGGTTGGTATGGTAGAACATCATTTGATATCCCTGCCGAACAGGGAACATGGGATAACCGTGTTTTCACACCCTCTGGTGTAGTAATCCAAAACGGAATAGGTGATCTTCCATTCACAAACTACATGGAATACTTGAACGGTACCAGGCCTGATACAAACGATTCTGATGAAGACTCAATTACTTACAATACTGTCATTGTGGCAGGTTCTGTAGT
This sequence comes from Methanobacteriota archaeon, assembly GCA_002694245.1. Taxonomy (GTDB): domain Archaea; phylum Thermoplasmatota; class Poseidoniia; order Poseidoniales; family Poseidoniaceae; genus MGIIa-K1. Next base: position 35,682 of record NZLM01000021.1, on the reverse strand, counting down.
TTCTCACGATCGTGACTGGAATCTTTCTGACGGTAGAGAGGTATTCAAGTATGGCTCAAACCCAATGGACAATGATACTGACGGTGATATGCTGCCAGATTGGTACGAGTACGAAAAAGGCTGGAATGAAAGTAATGATAATTTCTCATCTAGGCTAAAAGTAGAGGTTCAATGGATCGATTTAGCAACAGGTGGGGCATGTACATCCGATACAGGATCATGTAGACCTCTGTCGCAAGAATCTAGCACATACTCAAGACCATCACTAGGCTGGACTTGGGCTACATTCGATCCAACCGATGCGAGTGATGCTAACGAGGATCCTGACCAAGACGGAAATTGGGATTGCAGTGGTGCAACGTGTGAATATACAGCTTACACTAATTTCATGGAATTTTATGCAATAGCAAATCCAAACTTGGATTCACCGGACTCTGTGCGTCTTTCAGGCGAAACTTGGGATGGAAATCCGATTACTGAATGGTGGCAGTTTAGAGCATTTACACTCGGTTTAGGTGAAGTTACAGAAGATGAGACAAATTACCTTGGCATGAACAAGAAAAATCTTGATGATGAAAGCTATGTTCTATTAATTGACGACCAAGATACAGACTTCTTGGTTCTAGATCCTGGAGATGATATTGTTCTGTGTTCCGGAGACCAAACCGATGAATGGGATTTGTACTATGTAGGAAACACAAACCGTGCGCCAGCAGTTGACCTTGGCGAGCACGAATTAGGCTGGTATTACCTTGACCTTGATGGAGATCATATCGCCGAAGGTAGTGACCCTTTGAATTGGGACACAGATGGAGACTGGCTTGTTGACTGGTTCGAGGTAAAAGATGACGAAGAAGATGGCCTAAGAGGGGACAGTTCTCCAATACGTTATGATAGCCGAAACACATCATGATGATTCAATCAGAATTCCCCCTAAAGGGGGATTTCTGTTTTAGATTCAATGCGGTCATTTTTAGAATCATGACCATTAGCATACAAAAGGTGGATTGACATGTCACAGAGTTTCTCATCCCGGGCAGCATTTGTTACGATGCTGCTAATTTTGCTGATGTGTCCATTCAGTCCGCTTTCTGATACTCTTGTTGGAGATGCACAAGCCAACACTCCACCAAGGCACATATACACATTTTCAGATGGCAGCATAGAAAACGTTGCACTATACCAAGGGGGGGCAGATCGTACCACCAAAGTCTCAATCCCAAAGGGTGCCGAAGTCTTGGATGTTGAGATGACACTCTCAGGTGCATCATCTACCGGTTGGTCGCAGGTATCAACAGATAGCTATGATGAATGGATGGATGGACAGTCAAACAGGGTTGATTCCAGAAGCGAGGAACTCACACTTGGGTTCAATGATAGTGATTACCGTTTGTCTGCACACTCAATTTCTGATGAAATTAATCCATCCTCAGATGCATGGTTAGACAACGGCAGTTTCGCCGTAAGACAACCGCATACATCTAACTCAACAGAGACACGGTTTACTAATCAAATGCGTATCACGAGTACTAATTTCATGGCACAGGGGCAAGGTGCTATTTTGAGAAATCACGACTGGCTGTTTATGTCTACATTCTCCGGGACCTCTTTCGACCAAGTCGTAAATAGAATGCACCCAAATAATGTGACAAGAGACATCGTTGTTGATTTGCAAAGAGAATCAAATTGTATCCTTCCACAAGACCCCGGTTCTACCTACTACAAATCCTACGGATTCAAGGATTGGACAGTAGCGGGTAACGAGATGCTTTACGGGATATTTTCGACTTACAAATACTCATATTCATTATCAACACCAACACAACACCTCAGAATCTTAGCGATTGATATTTCAGACGATTGGGTTTGGAAATGTGTAAATTCATATGACATATCTGCCCAATATGGTGAATATAATGGGATTTCTTACGATCGAGAATCTGATAAAATTTGGATTGTTCACGGCCAACAAAGAAGGATTGTTCCATATGAATTCAGTGACAATGGTCAATTCACTCGAGGAGAAGAAATGTACTCTTTTGCATCCAGTTCATCTTCTGCAACTGAATGTGGGAAATCAACAAGCAATGTTCACGGTATGTCTGTCCATGCAGGCTTCTTTTACCTGCGATGCATGAAAGGATCATATTACCAAGACACTGACCAAATGAGCGTCTGGGCAATATCTGGGTCATCCTCATCGCTAGTTCCTCAAACTGGGACAAAAGACATTACAGCAAAGGGATTTGGTCTATACTATGATGGCCAGAGGCTGTTAACTGTTGATACTGGGTATTCAACTTGGGGATCAAAAACCCTCTACTACAGAGAGTTTGGAATGGGCATTACTTACTCAACAACTCCAGCTCCTGGGACTACAACATGGATTGGCGAGACGATAGAGACTGAGCATGATGTTTTAGCAGTCAATGTAAAAAATCATTGGTCAGCACCAAGCCAAGGAGACAGAGTAGACTACTGGGTAAGTGCAGATAATGGAACCCATTGGGAGCCTGTTGAAACAAATCAAACAATTCATTTTGCACACCCAGGTAACCAATTAATTTGGAAGATGCAACTGATAGGATCTTCTGCTGTATCATGGTGGATTTCTCTTGAATATGCAACCTCATACCAAACCTCAGGTGATTGGACCAGTACATCTGTCCAAACTGGAACAAATGTAGGCAAAGTAAGAGCGGTTTGGACATCTGATGAGCCTAGTAGTACCTCTGTTTCAGTTATGGTTTCAAACGACAATGGAACAACCTGGGAATCAGCGAACAATAATGCTGAGGTTTCTTTCTCTACTGAGGGCAATGAGTTGCTCTATTCATTGGCGCTAACAACAGGCAGTGATGTGATAACGCCCAAGATTGATGCATTCGTGTTCTGGTATGAGGAAGGATACCCGGATAGCCCTCAATTGGATGTTGGAGATGATGGAACCTGGGATTGGAAATCGATATTGTTCCTTAACGAAAGCTCGGTTGTAGCATCAGATGATTCACCTGTTGGTGGTGTAGTTTCAGAATCACCAACGCTCGTTGATGCTTTCAATAGCCACATACCTGACAACGGAGTAGGCAATGTCGAGATACCAATTGCAGTAAAAGCGAATACCCCCGGAAGAGTGAAAATTACAGATTTGGATGTAGAATACAGACTGAAAACAAGGGTTTTGGATGCTAGCCTAGAGGGAGGTTTAGTCACACCAGATGGTGTTTACAGAAACTTAGTGGTCAGACTTGCTCATGGTGACTTAGTCGACAAGGTTACTGAAGCAACAATCGGCCTAAACAACTCACATGGTGGTAATCCTGCATTCAAGTGGGTTCGTGGTGACTCCTGTAGTGTTGTAGATGATGCAGGGGGAATAATCGAGTTTGATGTAGGAAACTGCACTTCGACGTTAGATGTCGATGGAATAGTCTCGGTTAAGATGCCGATGAGAGTGAATTGGAGCTGGGATGACGAGAGAAAAATGGAAGCTGTCATATCAATGAGTGATGATTTGGGACCTCAGATTAATGCTTGGACAACAGACACACTGTCATTGAATGTTGAGAATGATATCCAATTAGACGGAATGCGAGTATACGAAGAAACAGGGAGAGAATTGTATCCAGGAGATTGGGTACGTGGTGGTTTCAATATCTCGATTAGTGGTGCGTTAAATTTCGAAAATTCAGCATTCTCACCGATGTCTGGCGTGTTTGACCTCCGTGTTTTAGGGCAAAACGTAACTTATGATGGTGACCCAATAGGCGAACCAACAGTATTGCATGTTGAGCCAAATCCAGCGTTTGGTCAGTACAATATGACATTTACCTCGCCTATTGAATCAACTCCCGGCGGTATGGTGTTGTATGTTGAGGCAGTAAACCTACCAAACGGTTCAAACTATGTAAATCCGGGATACAACACGATCAAACTAATATTCGATGGAAACGCTCCTCTTGTTCTATTTGCTTCTCCTCTAATGGGTTCAGAAATGCAAAAAGGTCCTCCTTCCCCGGGAGGTCAAGCAATTGAAATTGTAATACAGGACTCAGTGGATCCTCCCCAAACCGTTGATTTGCATTATTGGGTAGGTTGTGAAGCAGGGGAGCATGAGAAGTGTGATGATTCAAACTTCAATGGTCTGCCTGAACCAATCGAATATCGTTCTAAGACTCTAACAACTCCAGAAATTCGTGCTGGAGGATTAAATGTATTCAATGGTTTAATCGATGATTCAATGTTGGTACACAGAGACAAGGTTGCGTTTTATTTGACCGGACAAGATGGACAAGGAAATGTAATCGCTATGGGTGGTGGTCCTGTATGTGATATACACTCATCACAATACTGTGGAGACAGACCTGGAGATGTTCTGCCAATTTGGGAGAATTCTCTTTCATGGTATCAAATACGCGAGGAGTTCGAACCAGTTATGGATATTGATAATTCAACAATAACAGGTCATGATGATAGGGAACCTCTTCACCCTGGTATTGCTTACACAGCAACCTTCACTATTTCAGATACAAATGGCTGGTGGGATGTTGATTATGTTCAATTGGCTCTTGGTGGAGATTTTGATGACCAAGAGACTTCGATTTACGCTCACATATCAAAAACTGAAGATGGCGAGCCACAGATTTTCCTTGAAAGCGGTGGCACAGGGTTAGCTGTTTCAAATCTGTACTCAACTGTTACACTAGATCCCGAAAATTACACGCGGATGGTTGTTTCAATCAAGTTCCAACTTACATGGAATTTCCCTGAAGTTTGGGATACAGACGGACAATCTCACTTCATTCCAAAGGTATGGATTGAGGATAAGCCATGTGGTATCGAAGAGGTATTACCATGCAATATTCACAAAGCGGGTCTAGGAAATGATTTGTGGAGTTTAGACAACGATTTGAGGTTCGATACTCAACCTGGACACATACTAGCAATCGAGTTAAGAGATGGTACTAACCACTACAACCCTGAGTTTGATGAGACGCTTATCGGCGCAGGGCAAGCACTGAGATTCAGCGGTAAGGTATTGTTTTCTGAGGATGAAACGCCAGCCCCAGCTGGTGCATTCTCGATAGAGTTGTCAGATTATGCTAACTCATGGTCAACAACTAGCAAAGAAGGCGGATACTTTAGTATCGACATGCTTGTTCCAGAAGTAAGGAGTGGTCATTTAGATCTTCGTGCTCAACTTGTTGACCTTCCAGGTCTAGCGCAAGACGAATCTGAGTTTAAGCCAAGGTTGAGGCTAGCAGTCGACAGTGAGAGGCCAACTATCCACGCAGTTAGTTTGGCAAGTGTTGAGCCTGGTGAGGAAATTCCAATATCTCTAGCCAACAACTTGCTCGTTATGCTCGAAACAAGAGACGATCAAGGATTTTCTATTGATGATCCCGCAGTGCTTCACTACTTAGTGCGAGCAGGTGAAGCGGAAATAAGCCGAGGTTCAACTCCTCTCCCAGACACTACTCCATTCCAAGATCAATTTTTCTGGACTGGTAACATAGATCTTACAGATGGAGGAGCAACAATGCTGTTGCCATCATACACAATCGATGTATGGGTAACAGGATCGGATGAATCAGGGAACCCCTATGATAGCCAAGGAAATACCATTTCCGATCCATTGGCATCGTGGCCATTGGCATTGACTGGTCCGGAAATTAGTCTAAGAGCAGCAGATACAGTTTGGTCTTGGTCTAATCCAACCCCGACTCCAGGTGAAGAAGTGACATTAACTGTTGATGCACGGAATAATGGTGCGTCAGGAAATGTAACATTTGTACTTCAAGAGTATGTTGGTGATAGTAATTGGAAGACCATAGATACTACTTCTGTTGAGGTGTCAAATGGAAAATCTATTCAGGTCACCTTAGAGACAACGGTTGGTAATGAAATTTCCAGAACTTTTGAGTACAGACTGTTACTACTGGACACGGGAGTCGAGAAAGAAAGAATTTCCATTGCTCCATTGATGATAAAAGAAGAGGTTGATAGGGACGGAACAGCTCTTGCTAACCAAGTAGCTGAATCTCAATTATCAGTAATCATGTACCTAATTGCACTTATTGCAATGTCATATGCGGTTTGGACGATGGTTCAAATGAGGCGCATCAAGCGTGGCGAAGACATCGACGAAAGTGATCAGACTGCAGATGTCGTTAATGAAATGCAAACAAAGGCAGTGCCTGCAATCCATGATACACAAGTAGTCCAACAAAATCCAGTAAGCACACAACCTATTGCTCCAACACATCCAGTGCCACCACTGCCACCAACTGGACTTCCAGAAGGTTGGACTATGGAGCAATGGAATCACTATGGCCATCAATACATGCAGAATCTAAAGTAAAATTACAGGGATGATTAATCGTGTCTGGAACAGATTCTATGGTAATTTTACAAGAGAGGCTTGTAAATTTAGTCAATCAACTAAATATGCCTGTTATCGAGTCTAGTTTGGTAATATCTAGGTGGATAAACCAATTACTGACTCAGCTCAAGAATCATACTACGAATATTCCTGACAATCTCGGCCAACCATGGCCTCTTGATGTAAAACCTGTTGAAAGCGAATCAAATTTCGATCTGGACAAAGCCCTTTCTTTGGTTGATAGAGATAGAATGGATATACTTGACACGCTCATACGTGTAACGGTTGAAGAAGAACAAATGTTAGTTAGTGATGCCTTAGGGGTAATGANGTCGTGGGAGCACCTTGTGCGCAATCAATTATCGCAAGCAACTGGACCNGGGCAACTGTTCAGTCCTACGGCAATCCCTGATGATTTTTGAGGTAATTTCATGAGAGTTTTCGCTTTAATTTCGCTAATATTGGCATCTAGTCTTTCTGGATGTATCGGTGCAGATGACATTCTTCCAGAGAAAAGAGGGGAGCCTGGTGGTTTGGCGTTAGCATGCCTTCAAGATGATAAATTTAAGAAGCTAGAATTACACTTTCTGTATGAACCAGGTTATGATCCAATCGCAATGAATTTGCTCAAAACTAGGGTTCAGGAAGTTTGTGACAAGCCCGATGGTGTTATCATAAATGCNAAGGAAACCAATTTTGATAACGATAATACCTGGACAGCAAGTGATGTTAGAGACGCTAGATGGAAACATGGCGATGATGCNATGAAGTCAACAACNTTACACTGGTACTTCCTATTNCCAAAAGGTGGCTTTGCTGAAAGTTCTGTATTGGGTGTAGCAGTTGATGCGTCAACAGTCGCAATTTTCAAAGATTCTGTCGAAGATGCTGAAGGATTCTTTGGTAGACCATCAGCGGAAGAGGTTGAGCGAGCAGTAACAGTGCACGAGGCAGGTCATTTGTTGGGNTTNGTAAATTTGGTATACACCTCTCCTATNGATCANGAGGATCCTGATAATCCAGGACACTCGAGTAATGAAGACTCTGTTATGTACTGGGCAATAGAAAGCACCAGTATTGGCAATTTTATCTCTGGAAGTATTCCTGATGAATTTGATGATGACGACAAATTCGACCTNAATGGAATGGCAGATGGTAGCATAGATTGCAGGAATCAACTTTGGAGTTGACCCTCTGCTACGCTAACGCTCGCATCCCTCCATGCATCAAAGATAGACCAAAGGTATAGNAGTACCCAAAGGATTAGAGTGAATGCTAGGGGAATTTGAAGTAGGAACCAATCGAAACCCCTTCTATGGTTTCGATTAAAGTGTTGGCCTAAATACATGAAAGGGANAAGAGAAAGCAGAACTGCAACAATCGGTTTGAAAGCNCCCCAAATTCCAACNCCGGCTGTTATTTCATTCCAAATTGTCTTACCCAAAGCTACGGAATCTATGTCCTCTGTTTCTGCAGGAACAACCAGTTCTATCTCAGAATCATCGTCGTCCATACNNNGCTCTGCNAGGTTAACATTTGTCAATGTGGCGACAAAAATCCTCATTTGAGAGGTATTCTTTCAANTAGATATGCGGGGCCAAGTCCTTGTCACAGGTTTCGAGCCTTTTGGTGATAATGCCACAAATATATCGGGAGAAGTCGCAATGCAACTGCATGGAAANATAGTACGAGATTGTGAAATAANCTCAATGGTACTTNCTGTCGATTACTCAGGTTCAACTAAAATTGCCAATTTAATAAAAAATGAGGANTTTTCAGCAATAGTACACATTGGACTNGCAGAAAGTTCTGTAAAACCAAGAATTGAGATTCGTGCTAAGGATATTCTNGATTTTAGAATACCNGACAATTCAGGTAGATTGGTTTCCAANCAAGAGATTTCTGGTAANGGAGATCTTTATTCAACAATTAATGTAGATGACTGGGATGTTGAGAGTATGATAGATTCCCCACAAATCAGTAAGGATGCGGGTGAGTTCATTTGTAATGAAACTCTATANCATACACTTGNAANCAATNCAAAACAGATTCCATGTTTNTTTCTACACCTTCCGAAATCCCAACCAGATGCTANGGGNTTGGTGTTACAGTGTATCGACAGAATGTTACGACCNGCATGTATTGATGTTGGAGCAGGAGCTATCATAAAAGATGGAAAATTCTTGGCTGCAAGACGAGCACCAAATGAAAAACATGCAGGTTGGTGGGAGTTTCCAGGAGGAAAATTTGAGCCAGGGGAAGATGCATCACAATGCTTGGTTCGAGAAATACTTGAGGAATTGGAATTGAACGTCACAACAGGCGAAGAGATTGGAAAGTGGATTTTTGATCATGGTGANGTAGTTGTTCGCCTACATGTTGTTGAGTGTTTCATTGAGAGCGGTGATATGGTATTACATGTTCACGACAAAGTGAAATGGTGTGAAACCTCAGATGAGGTAAATTGGTTAGGTCCTGACAAAGATATTGCAGACTCGATCAGTGCCAGGTTACTGCATCACCAGTAATCTCATCCATTGTAAACTCATCACCGATTCGCCTTGGTATATTCTCCCTTCCACTGTGCCACGTTGCTGCTTCTAGCCAATCTTCCAAATCTGGTCCTTCGATTTCTACAGTAATCACTCCACCTAGTGGTTCCTCCCCCGGGAGTGGGAAAGCAACTTTATTCGCCATTGCAGCTTGTCTCGAAATGCTGAATACTGTTCCGGTTTCATCCAGATTTTTTGACATATAATCAAGAGCAGTATCAAGAATTGATTGTTCATGCAATCTCTTCAGAAATGAATCAAGTGGTACGTCCTTACTTGCAATAACCTCGCTCTGGGATGTAGGGAAAGATGGATTTTCTGGAAGCACGCAGGTAAATTCAGGAAATATTTTGAGGATTGAATCCATTACCAACTCGGGATCATCTGCACCAACTAAAACAGATGAAACTACAACAGACAGACCCTCNTCAACCCCTGTNAGGTTCAGCCGTGCCATATTACCGNGCAGAACTCACTGGCACATGAAGTTAACAGGCCAAATTTGACAACCCCTTGTGAAATCCGCTCGTTCATGGATGTACGGGTTTGTGCTGTTGTGCCTGTGCTCAATGAAGAGAAATACATAGCGAAGTGTATCGATAGCTTGCTTTCTCAAACATACCCGATTAGTGTTATGGTTTTGGACGGAGGTTCAACAGATTCGACAAAATCAATTTTGGATGGCTATGGAGATTCGATTTCTGTTTATGATAATCCTGGAAAACGAGTATCAAATGCTAGAAATCTAGCATTAGAATTAATCGATGATGAAATTACTCATTGCTTGGAAATTATTGGACANTCTTGGATTGAAGAAGATCATGTCGAGAAACGAGTAGAAGATTTGAAAGATTTAGAAAAACGCCTCGGAAAGAAAGTAGGAGCCATAGGTTGCATTACAAAACCATCAGGATTAGAAAATTCTGTTTCGAGGTGGATTAAGGGGNCATTATCTTCACCTATTGGTTCGGGTGGAGGTCAATTCAANCAGTTCAGTGGAAGAACTAGGACAAAAGTACCAGCTTTTTGTTTGCACAATGTGGAAGCACTTCGCTCTGTTGGNGGATGGGATGAACGCTTCATTACCAGCCAAGATAGNGATATTTCAATGCGAATGATTGCAAAAGGCTGGGAACTTTGGCGTTCTGATGTTTCATGTGTTTTTATGAGCAATCGTACAAGTGTAAAAAATTGGTGGAAAATGTGCCACAGGTACGGATTTTGGCGAACTAAAGTCTTGCTCAAGCATCCCCAACGAGCAGACATTAGAGAATTTTTACCTATACTTGGGTTAATTTTGATATTTTTAACAGAACCCTGGTGGTGGGCCCCAGCAATTTACTTGATCACACTGACTATGATTGGAATGCTTTACAGAGAGAAAGAATCACCTCTTTCTGACACAATGGGCATTTCATTGTGCTTGGTAATTCTTCATACAGCATTCACGTTGGGATTATTTGACGGGCTGCTTAGAACAGGAAGACCTCCTAGCGATAGGTCATAAATTACAAACCTTCATTTGGAAAAAGAACAGAGAGTGAAAATAATGGCGAGGCAATTGACATCAATTACCTTGTTGTTTACACCTGCATTGGTGCTTAATGCCCTTCGTTTTNTTGTAACACCTTTGCAGGAGATGTTGAGAATCTCAACAAACTTAGACATTGCATTACANNTTATTTGTTTTGGTATCGGTTTTATGCTGTTTAGGAAGACACGTGTAGTCAGNGATCATGAATGGCAAAGAAGCAAGGCTGTAAAGTCAGTTAGTGGTCATTTCAAAGCTGAGGAACAAGGTGTTTGGGANCAGGANCTTCAAATGGACACCAATCTTTCAATCGAAGCACAGACTAATCTAGAGGGANAGGTTTCNAATGTNGTTGGTTCATCAAACAACCTTAGTCCGAAGGAAATAGACTCAGAAGTAGAGGTTGAAATGCTGATAGATACTTCACATGTCATGAAAGCACAGGCAAGAGTTTCAGGCGAGGAACAGTTTGAAGATTCNCAAAAGGATTCAACCATAGGCGCNGTCCGAAAAAATTCACCAATGGACTCAGTTATTGACTGGCTAGCATCCTTATTTGGAAAAGATAGTAAACAGCAGAGGGAGGAAAATAGGAGGGCNAAACTCCAGCTACGCAGCGATAATAACCCTGTAATTGCNCAGAGACCAATTGCCCCAATTGAACCAATAAAGTCTGAAGCGANANGGCCNAGGCCAATGGAAATGGTCTCAATGACCGACGCAGGTGTTGAATCGATAATCATCAATGAAGAGACGAATGAAATTAGCGAGCCAGTAATCAAATCAATGTCTATCGAAGAAATGGCATTTGGAGCTTCAGCAAAAACAACATCCAATACAAAACAAACGAATTTATCACAAAACNTTCAGTGNANTGTTTGCGGTAAGCACAATCCTGTCGGGGAAAGATTCTGTTCTAATTGTGGGAGTAATTTGTGAGCGTTGGAATCAATAACCCCTTACTTTAGCGANAAACCACAGCGAGGTGAAAAGATGGCCGAGAAAAGAGATTACTACGAAGTTCTCGGAGTATCTAAAACNGCAGATGACAAAGAGCTNAAAAAAGCCTTCAGGTCACTTGCAAGAAAGTATCATCCTGACAAAAATGATTCTCCAGATGCTGATGAAAAATTCAAAGAAATACAAGAGGCNTACGCTGTTCTCTCAGATTCAGACAAAAGAAGTAATTATGACAGATTTGGCCATAATTCACCAGGTGGTTCTCCATTTGGCCCAGGTGGCTTCCAAGGATTCAACATAAATCTGGACGATATATTAGGTGGAGATTTCTTCTCAAGTTTCTTTGGTGGAAATAGAAGGAGATCTACACAAAACCAAGGCCACGATATACTTGTTAGACACGAGGTAACTCTTGAGGCCATTCTCGAGGGAGCATCACAAGAAATCGAGATAGATCTTCCAGAACAATGCTCAGATTGTGAAGGGACCGGAGCAAAAAATGGCGTAACAAATCAGTGTATTGATTGCAGTGGGACGGGCCAAGTAAGAGTCCGACAGCAAATAGGACCATTCGTTCAAGATTCAGTAANGCCATGTCAAACCTGTAGCGGTTCTGGTAGAACNTTCCGAGAAGAATGTGCCTCGTGTGACGGTGAAGGATTCANCAAGGAATTACAGACACTCAGATTTAATGTTCCAAAGGGTGCAACAGATGGCACNAGGCTTCGAATGCGAGGTAAGGGCCAACCTGCCCAGTTTGGTAAAGGAATATCTGGAGATTTATTCATCGAATTAACTGTTGAAGAACATCCATGGTATGAAAGAAATGGAATGGACCTAATCATGTCACTTCCTTTAGGATTTTCAGATTTAGCACTTGGGACCTCACTCAAAATACCTCATATAGACGGCTCAGATTTACAGATCAAGGTACCTTCAGGGACCAACTCTGGCGATACTATNACTATTGGAGGCAGAGGTTTACCGTCAACAAGAGGTNCTGGTCGAGGAGATGTAGTAGTTCTTTGTAAGTTACATCTACCAAGAAAGTTTGACAGAGGAACAAAAAAGGCACTTGAAGAGTTGAGAGATAAACTGTCTGGGAATAAGGAAGTAATTGATAGAATAATAGATGACGCTAACGATAGAAGACGTTGACTTATTCTTCTTCCGAGTCGTATGGTTTGTAAATAGTATCGATCAATTTTGCAGCTATAGGATTTCCACCGACAATTCCCGATAAGTGAACATCCAGAGAGTCAGCACTTCCTTCGATTACAACTTTGAAGAATAATCTTGAATTTTTNATTATTGAATCAAGGAATATTTCGTCTCCCCTGTTCAGTAAATTTGGTACCACTTCAACTACCTTCCAAGCTTCACCTTGCGGCGATTCAAACCTAATTGCAGAAACATTCCAATCATTTTCTTGGGCTCTTACTCCAATTAATAATGGCCATTGACCTTTTTCTGCTAATCTTCTGTCAAGGGACCACAAAGCAATGTCAATTCCTGATGTGTAGTGTCTCGAGTGACATTCTCCCCACACTTCGAGGGCTTTTTCCCACTCAAGAGANGATACTGCACGTAATGCACGTTTCAAATCAATTTCCGTATCTACTCCAGTATCAAGTTGTTTAGTTAACCATTCNAGACGATTCTTTTTGCTNGCAAATTCTTCAGCAAATTGCTTCTCTCTCCTCACGAATGAATAAAACAATATGAACGGAGTAATCAAGATNATTCCAATAATCCAATAGAAAAGATTCGCAGCTTCGTAGACNACATCTTCTGTGGGAAACCAGGGTTCCTCNCCCTCTTCTAGGATTGCTGTTGAAACCCTGATTTGCCANTGCGTTGAGTTTACTTCTGAAGNAGTTGANTTGGGNCCNTCNACATGAGATATTTGTATGAAATGTGTACCTGGNCCCACATCTAGCGATCCTCTTACACTANTCATCGAATACGTAGNTGNTGCGCTTTCCAAAATGTTCCAGTTTGTTTGGTCNAACTCCCAGATGGTCAATTGNAAGTCATAGATGTCACCTTCAACGATTACGTCAATTAAGTGGACTGAATCNTTCCATCCNTCAACTTCAACNCGTAGAATGTCCTTGAAATCTCCATTCATTAGGGTTAATTCGCCCTNGTAATTNTCGCCGCTCATCTCGATNAGTGGGTAAGATGAATTGTCGCTAGAACTTGAAAGCGGGATGAAGTTTGGTGCATCAGAATTTAGTCTTGCATCAAAATGGGTNTGCTTAGATATTGATGCAGTCCATTCACAAAGGCAATNGAAAATCAATTCGACATGGGAGATGTCTCTAATTCCGAATAGCTTCTGATTCGTCGAAAGGTTTGACCATTCNGAATTCGAATTTTCTGAATAAACAAATCTGTAGTAGACCGGTATTGCACTTTGGTTGTCTTCAGGGACATCTAATCCTAAAATTTGAGTTATTGTAATAGATTCATCTTGTCCCAATTCAATGCCTATTGGAATAGTTCCAACGCCAGTTATGTCACCATCTGTTTCCACCATTGCTGTGTCAACAATTGTATACTTGCTAACNGTAATTGCCCACGCAGTATCTGGATTCGGNCTTGAGATAGTTACAATTATCCGACCTTCCTCTTCTACTGCGAGGTATAGTGTATTACTCTCTCCAATCGATGTGTTTCGGTTTAGATACATNTCTGCTTCTAGCTTATTTTCTCTTGTTGAGTTCTGAAAGTGGAAATCNATGTCTAAACTTGAAGAAGATGCCTCTACATCGACCTTGACTATATCNGCTGAAGATACATTTATTGCAAAAATATCGGATGTGTCGTTACTNAGGTCGCCGGCTAACAAAACTCCTTCGCATGCTATGCTTACACCAGTTTGTGGGCAGGTATCTACACGTATTGATTCAAACGAAGCACCAGGAATTGGTCTATCATTTGGGAAATCTTGGGATATAGGGAGAATTGTTTGACAATCAGAAATATTAGGGCTATTTACANTATAGTTCCCGCTTTCTATATCTCCAAGATAATTTGATGAATTAACGATTGTGTTGTTGTTTTCATCGATGATTTCTATCCATGAATTCTCACAATCAATCCACACCTTGCCATTTTGTAGTGATTGATTTGATGAGTAATTTGCTGCCACTGAGGGCATGAGAAATAGTAAGCACACTAGGGTGAGTACTACTCTTCGCATATATCCGGCTGTAAACTCATTGTCCTTCAAATCATTCAAGACTAGATTGTGCAACGCACACATCATGGCAGGNTTGGGCAGGACGGTATTGGCGCGCAACCGCCTNTCCCGTTTGTGGGGTCTTGGTGATAGGGCTGCTCCTGCATCAATGACACCAGGACTGGTAATTTCTGCAGAAACAACCGATGTTATTTGGGCTCCTTTCTCAGTAGAGAGTGACGGTGGTATTCCAAGAAATATAGTCCTTAATTCTAGATCAGCTTTTGCACCTTGGGAAAGCGATAAAAATGGGCCAAAAATGAGTGCATCAATCGGTCATGTATTGCCTCCTTCGCTGGATGAAGCAGATGCTGGCGAAGTTGCTTCNAAAGGACAACTACTTCCTGTTTCATGGCANTCAATGAATCATGACGCTGATTTACTTGATTCAGATTTGAATCCACACGTCGTGGTTCTTACTGACGCACTTCAACTAGCAAACAGGCCAGGAAAATTGGTTGAAGCAATATACACAATCAAGCACAGATTCCCTGGAGCTCTACTTTGGGCACCAGGAATCGGAGGACCTGATAATTGCGCAGTTTATTCATGGTTTGGAGTTGACTTATTTGATACNACACGCAGCGACCATGCAGAAGCTCATGGGGCAGTTTTAACTTGGACTGGGCCGAGNCACCGTCTCGATAGTGAGCCAGAAATCGACCACTGGCAGCATGCATTATCTCAAGTAAGAGCATCAATGGTTCAAAATAACCTAAGAGAACTAGCNCAAGCCCAGTCGCTTAACAGTCCCCGACTAGTAGAACATTTGAGATTTTTTGACAAGTTACTTGCCAAGAAAGAAGGCGTGCTATCTCAAGTTGTAGAAAAGGGTACACAATTGCGTATTCACAACTTTGAAGCACATTGTGATCCAATAATTACAGACTGGGTCGACTTCATGAAAAATGACTACAAAAAACCAACCGGTGTAGACGATTTATTGATTCTACTTCCATGTTCGGCGAGAAAGCCATATTCCGCATCAAGAAGTCATAAATCATTCCGTAGAGCGATAAATCACAATGCAGGTCATGAAGTGATTGTTACTTCACCTCTCGGTCTTGTTCCAAGAGATTTGGAAGAGGTATGGCCAGCAGGTCACTATGATATTCCAGTAACGGGAGATTGGAGCATAGATGAACTAGAGCGTGTAACTAGTATGATTGATGCCCTGCTTGAAAACAATGACTACAGAGCAATAATCAATCACTCAGGAATAGATTTAGATGTCAGCATTCCCGTAATCGATACTAGAAATGGTCATTCTTCCACCAAACACGAAGCATTAGAATCCCTTGGTAATGCTGTATCTAATAACATCAGAAAAAAGCGTAGAACTGGTGAACAGATAAATCTCGATAACTTTCGCTCAGTTGCGCGACTTCACCACCAAAATGATTCATGGTTAGATGGCGTCCAAGTTCGGGGAAGATTCCCGAGATGGAAGATTTTGAAAGATGGAGAACAGATAGGTATGTGGGCACCAGAAAGAGGTGGTTTTTCAATTTCCAAGGTCGGAATCAGAATAATGGATAACTGCTCCTCGCTGAAGAGAATCTCAATTAAACCCGATATCAAATGGAAGGGTGATATAAATCTTGCAAATTTGGAATCTTATGACAAATCAATTAGGTCAGGGGAAGACGTTTTAGTAATGCAAGGCTCGCAGTGTGTTGGTTCTGCAAGAGCAAGTGCACCTGCATGGGAATGGACAGGAACCCCTGGAAGGCTTGCAAAAATGCATCAAAGATTGTAATTTCGAATTTTTAGCCATGCGTAGTGGTTAAGAATGGGTGATAGGTCGGCGGAATGCTCGGAGGCAATTGATATGGCACGTATGTACGCTAAGAGGAAAGGCAAGTCCGGTTCCACTAAGCCACACAATGAATCACTACCAGAGTGGTCAAACACAGATGCAGCGGCTGTAACAGCTCTAATCGTCGAGCTTGGAAAAGCAGGCCACTCCTCCGCAGTAATTGGTACAATTCTAAGAGACCAACACGCTGTTCCAGATGTTAGGTCGGTATTAGGCGGAAAAAGAATCTCGGCAGTACTAGCTGAAAATGAGATTGGCGGTTCATACCCTGAAGATATGATGAACCTAATGAGAAAGGCTGTCGGAATAATCGATCACCTTGGGTCTGGGAATCACAAAGACGTTCACAACAAGAGGGCGCTCGAATTAACAGAAGCAAAGATTAGGCGCCTCGCAAAATACTACATTGGTGAAGGAAGGATTCCATCAGATTGGAAGTACAAGAGAGACCAACTACGCTTGATGGTTGAGTAATTATACACTCAACTTGAAAAACTTCCACCTCTGTTGATGTTTTAGGTGAGGGATTGAACAGTATACTTCAATCTCCAATCTTTGAGTCAATCAAAGAAGACCTTGAGGAGATCTCTAGTCAAATCAAAAATGCGGAATTAGTCCAACTAATGGCGCCTGCTGACTTGGATGGGATTCTGGCTTTAGCCCAGCTAGAGGCATCTTTTCTTGATTCATCTCTTCACTACAGAAGAAGAGTTCTATCTCCGCGGAAATTCGTTGGAAGAGATCATGTTGAACAGATTCCAGAGGTTGATGGACTTGTGATCCACATCTGTCCTTTTATGGAATCGCAATCGTCTATTGATGTATCAAATAATGTGATTACAATTTTCCCGATTTCCGTTCCAATTAAAATCGGTTCTTCAAGTAAAAGTCACCAAGGAGCGATAGATTGTACTGCTATCTGTGCTGCATTGGCCGAATTAATTTGTCCTACAGGTGCAAGAGTTAGAAAACAAAGGCCTATGGCAATTGGTGGTTCTTGGTTAAGACAATCGGTTGACGTAAATTATGATCCAATTTTGTCATTACTTAGAGATCATTTGGATAAGGAGGGATCGATTGACATATGCCCTCTACCTGAAGTTCCTGACCCCATTACAGATATGATTCCTGGATTTTCTGTGCGCATGCTTAGTAGGTTAACCAAAGGATGGGGAAAAATGGATTTTGAGCAGAGAAGTTCAGCAATTAGCGAATTAGTATTACCTGTTTTGCGAAATAGCGGAATATCTACAATGAGACTTGAGGAGTTAATCTGGCATAGGCTAATGATACCTGGGGAAGGTATGGATATTGCTAGTCAGGTGTACAAAACGAACAGTAATTGGCCTGAAGATGTTGAGTCAGCTAAGATTCATTCGAGTACCATAACAGACCATTTAATCACACAAGGAAAACTAGTATGACAAAATACCATTGATGTTGTGGACATCATTCTACAATCTTCAATACTCTGCCACATCCTTCACAAGGGATTCTAACAGGTCTTTCATCAGTGGAAATTGTGTTTGGAGTACCACATGCAGGGCATTCAATAACAGGATAATTGGCAACAGATTTTGACGATTTTGAGGTCTTCTTTTTTGGACTAGCTACGGCTGTGATTATCCACATTACAGAGGCGACTCCGGAAATTACACCTACTGTAAACGGTGGATAGGCTAAGTACAGAGCCAAAAGTACTACTGGAATCAAAATCAGTTCAAGCCATAATGCGCTTCTCCTTTTGTTACTGGTTATTTTCATGGACAACCAAAATCCTGCCATAATCAAAACCAATGTAGCAATCGATAACGTTAGAGGAGCATTCAAAGGATTAGCAGTAGGCATGGCGCTGAAAGTAAATGTTGCACTTGGTTTAAGATTTTCAACAGAGATAGAGATTGATTCTCCAATTGGGGTTCTTCTGTGTGTTAGATCGATTGAATCTTCACCGCTTATCTCTGCACCTGTCAGACTAGCCATCATTGCCGTGTCTATGTCTATGTTGATATCAACACTAGACCATATTGGAGAAGGTTGTACAATTACGAAATTTCGTAAAATTGTTGTGACTCGATTTTGATCAAGAACTTCTAAGGTTGAAATTTTCATCGTAAGTGGGTGAGGAGTGACTCTTCTCTCACCTTGAAGATCTATCGAAAATGAGATCCTTTCAAGACTTTGGACATCATTGCCTATTAGCTCTTCTAATTCTAAAGCCATTCCTTCATTCATGTATGTAACTGCAAGATTTACCATTTGATTTTCAAATTCATTAATTTCAACACCATCAATGATTTTGTTTCTTCTTTCTTCATCAGTGACCAAACCAGATTTGAAAATTTTCAGAGGTTGTGATAATCCTGGCTCATCGTTTCCAATATTGTCCATGCCCCACCGCATCCAATACGCAATTTCTTCGTCAAGTGTTAGTGAGATTGTTCTGTCAAGAGTTAGATAACCATCCGTGTAATCAAGACTCATTTGCATGTTAGCAATCAGCGGACTTCCTCCTCCATCTGTTCTAAGTGGCTCCTCTGATGGGTAGAAACCACCACCGCTCCCCTGTCCTGTATCATATGTCGTTACATTAAGTTCAACGATTCCAGACAAGGTAGGTGTTCCAGATTGAATTTGTATGAAACCCTCCACCGTGATGGTCTGTGCACCTTCAACAGTGGATACCCACGTCCACGTTAGACGAACATTTTCCCCGCTTCCAGTCTCAATTGGGTCACTGGTAAGTTCACCACCGTTAACTCTCAAACCTAAGCTGTTAGCATGGGCAGAGGTACTCTGTCCAAAGGGAGATGCAACGACCATTGATAGGTAAACTTCCATACCTTCTGTAGTTGGCTGGTCGATTAGTAGGTCAACAAGTGGTATATCGGCTGTGATGGTTGATTCATCATCAACTCCTCCCCAAGTGAATTTGAGGCCAGCATCCCCTCCTGGGACACTGAAAACTATTGTAGATGCGCTTAATGTTACACTAATTTTGGTGGATGAAGGTATTGTTCCTGAGTCGACATTAACTCCGATTTGCAGATTTCCTGATCCCGCTGGCAAAAAAGAGTTGGATTGATCGGTTGTTCCTGTATATGAATCGCCACCGATTTCAACTGTTACTGATGCATTTATTGAAGCACCACCTGCATTTGCAACCTCATATTGGATAGAAAAATCCCATGTGGATGAGGGGTAACTTCCGCCCCATGCAGGGTCTATTTTCCATGTTGCGATTTCTCTTTGTTGAGCAATGGCATCAGATATCAGAACTTCCTCTGACTCCTCAGCAAGTGCAGAATCAAAGGGTGACATTGAACCAGATCCCGCAGGTCCAAGTAGGTGTAATTCTACTGGCCCTGAATCGCAGCAGATTTCCTCTGATGCTGCTTGGACATTTGCAAACGGCATACAAGAAAGGAGCATTATTGCGCACAGTATGACAGGTTTGGTTGCACGCATAGCCCCTTACACCCGGATAGAACGGATTGTAGGCACTTATTCAAGACTGTGGAAGAATGAGCAATGAAACAATCAAAGTGCTTTCTCTAGCAGGTTGCCAAGTTCTTTTTCAAATAATCCAATAAGAGCTTCGCCAACTTCCCCCTGCAGATCATCAGGAAGTATTCGCAATCCTAGCTTTGCTGCGGCTCTACTTGCCTTTAGTTCGGCGTAAACAGAGCGGGCTTTTGCATTGAAGTAGTAAGATATTGCTTCTTTGAGTTCTTCTTTCAATTCCTCATCAGCATCCACTTTTTGTCGAATGTAGCTTTTTAGCTCATCCTTTACTAAATCTCTAACCGCCTCCAACATTATGTCTTCAGTTGCCATTAGCTCTTTTACCTGCGCACCAAGGTTTCCGGTAAGTAGCCTCTCGATTGCCATAGTGTAGCGAATAAGCCAATATTCTTGAAACCATCTATCAGATAATTGAAGTACTTGCTATGAATAAAACATCCCATGGAATTTTCTTCAATTGGTAGTTATGACTCCATAGAAGAGGCGGTTCAGAGAATTGAATCATGTGAGATTTTGATTGTCTGGGGCGAGGAGGCAATAATAGGGGTTATCACAAATGATGAGCTCGGTAAGTCAGGAACTTGCGGCCAGATTTGTGAACTTGACATACTGGTCGACCCTACCCCTGAGATGGCAGCAAATTGGAAGCCGAAATTTATCATTACCACCGATGATGGAGAACCTGTTATGGTCAGTCGTGGACCATGAGTAGTCCATCTTCTTCGATTATCGCATAGCCAATTCGCTCCAACTGAACCACAGTTCCGATTTGGTAATCATTGTCTTCCAAAATGCCCTCGACAGTAATGATTTCTTTGTCCAGTGGAATTGTCAAGACCGAGGGTTTTCCACCAGCAACCCAGTGTACAACTGGCCTTTTGTCACTTCTGTCTATGCTCTCAACATTTCCTTTTTCATCAACATCGCATAGGTCCTTCAGACGGAGCGGCTTGCCAGAATCTTCTTCTTCAATCCATACTCCTTGGTCAATATTGTATCTCCTAGGTTTCATTTCTGTGTCTGAATGTGAAGAGATTTCTCCATTCTTTGGAAACTCACCATTCAATTTCAGAGCAATAGCATTCCTCACAAATGCTAATCTTGGTGCTTTAGGATCTACAATTTTGGTGTTGTGTGAGTAAAGAGTGGATAGGGGGACAGAGATATCCTTCTGTGTCAACCCGAGTTCTATCCAAAACGACCTCAATGACTCTGGTTGAATTCCTCTTCGTGCTAGTGAAGAAAGAGTTGGTAGCCTTGGGTCGTCCCAGCCGTCATAGATTTTAGCTGCAATGTCTTTTTTCATTTGTGAAGTTGAAAATGCTCCGAATTCATGTACCTTCACTCTCCCCCAGTAAATCGTCTCTGGGTATTTCCAGCCGAAGTGTTCGTAAAGGAGAGTCTGTTTTCTTGTTGAGTCCATCAAATCTTTGCCTCTAATAATATGGGTAACGCCCTGCAAGTGGTCCTCTACTGCGGATTGAAAATCAAGTAAAGGCCAAACCCTCCATTTATCGCCAACTCTAGGGTGAGGGTTGGTTTGTATTCTAGCAGCAGGCCAGTCACGTAATGCAGGGTTTTTCAGCTTCATATCAGTTTTAACTCGCAAAACTGCCTCTCCAGGTTTGTAACCTTCCTTGTGATTCATTTTTTCCCATCTTTCTAAATTGGTCTNAACATCGTTGCCACGNCAAGGACATTCAGTCATCTCNGCCCTGTATTGTCTGAAAGATTCGGCCGAACAGGTGCAGACATATCCATGNCCACTTGTNAGCATCTTTTTTGCATATGAATGNTATTCATCCATCCGTTCGCTAGCGATTACGATTCGGTGTGCTTTGAAACCACACAACCATTCTTGTTGAATAGGGATAGAATCGTATGCTTCAAGCATTGGAGGTTTNACAGTTGTATCTGTATCNTCAAACCTNAGGATTAATTCACCATCCANNTCTTTTGCATATTGGCCATTTATTACAAGTCCTCTTGAATGGCCAAAAGANAGCGGCCCGTTTGGATTTGGTGCGAATCTTAGGACGGGNTTTCCTTTCAAATTTGGTAAGTCGGGAAGTCCTTCTCTTCGAGTGTGAACCTTCTTTTCAAGCATTTCAGGTGCNTCATTTTGCAAAATTGCCTGAATNTGTTCAAGNCCTTCTTGNGATGCAAGGGCGTTTGCATCTGCTACTTCTTTTGCAGNTAACTGAGCAATAATTTTGCCATGTTGCCTCAAATCTGGNCTNGAACCCATTATTCTACTAATAACTGAACCTGCCTGACCCTTTCCGTCATACTGGAGACTATTTTGCAAAGCAAGGTGTCGAATGAAATCCAATGTAACAGGGTCGGCCTCCCACGACATGCTTAGCCGTAGTGCTCATAGTTATTCAAAACAAGGTCTGTTGCTTTGAACTTGGACGTGGTGGTGGCCTACCTTTCCAAGCGTCATGCACAGTCTTCCAAGACCAGCGCAAACATTCGTGAGGCAAATTTCCCTTAGTCAGTTCTACAACTGCAGCCTTAGTTTTCGGGTCTGAAGGATAGCCACTACCCAAATCGATTCCAATTTCATTTGACAATTCTTCAATAATTCTGTCTCGCGTAACTTTTGCGATTATGCTNGCAGCTCCTACCTCGAGGTGATTCTCATCCGCNTTATGCTCTGCATTACATTCCCTTTCAGCAAGCNTTGAAACCCTTTTTGCAAATCTATCCGCATCTACATCACATGCATCAAGCATCACAGAACCGGCAGGCATAGGCAAAAGTGCTTCAGCGAATAGTTCGGTCTCAAGTGAATTTAGGTTCTCAGAATTATCAATTCTTTCTGGTGAACACACTATCACATTATGCGGCATTTCAGATAGAATATCAAACAATTCATCTCGCTTCTTTTTGCTTAAATCCTTAGAGTCTTTTACTCCAAATTCGGCTAACTGTGAGGTAGATACAGAAGCAAAGGCACAAACAACCAATGGGCCAATTACTGGCCCTCTTCCTGCCTCATCAACCCCTATTCTCATACAACTCACTCAAAGGTCTAAATCATCTACATCGTACATTTGATCAGAAACATTGTTGGTTTGTTTGTTAACCTTGACAGTTCTATCTGTNACTGGTGCTGCATTGGTTGGTAATACCACGTTAGAATGGTGGGGTTTACTGATATTGCCAGATGAAATTTCTGAAGCTAGGGAATCGAGTTTCGATTTANCTGTCGCCTTCTCGTGTTGGTCAATGACTGAGGAAGCAGCAGATACGATGGTAGAATCTACGGGTTCAGGAGTTGGCTTCCATTCTCCTGCATTTGCAGTAAACATTCCTTTGAAAGTTTCTGACGGAATTTCTGGTGACTCAGCAGGGGTGGGTATGGGCTGTTTCTTTTTGCTAAATTCTGCCATCCAGTCTNCAGGTTGAGCCTTGTTCTCTTCTCGNGGTCTATTCAATTCACGCTGTTCTAATCTTGCAGCCCTATCACGCAGTGATTTGTTTATCATTAATCCCGATATCGTTACAGCAATAATAACATATTTCAAAGTCCAAAGAATAACTAAAAAATCCACAACTAAGTCACCAAGGGAAGCCACTACAGAACCGCCCTCATCTCTTGTTCCTTCAATAGCGTCAAATGTAGTATTGACTGAATATGTAAACGGGTTATCTGAGGCTAGTCTACTATGTGCAGTGATATTGAGGAAAAAGACATCACTACTCACCTGATTATCTGGAATTTTAGCCCACCCACTAAATGTAAAATCACTTCCTTTTTCAACATCCATAATCTCGAATGATCGAATGTTTTGAACTCCTTCCTCGTACACGGCGTTATTTGGGGGTATGAAACTTAGTTCTGTATAATATGATGATGCCATCCTAACTATCAATCCATCTGGAATATTCCCTTCATTTCTCATGGTAACTTCGAACTTTAGTTCTCCGTCTTCCACCCGATTTTCAGCGGCACTTAGAATCCAATTAATGTNTGGGGCGGTGCTGGATTCTATNGATAATGATTGTAATACAANGCCATCAATTCTTACTAGTTCGACAGTTGCGAAACCTTGTGAATAACCATCAGCACCTTCATTNGGAGTAATTTCTAGAGGTATTCCATGGCTTTGCTCACCCTTTGACAAGCCAAAAATAGTGCTATTGATTTCAAAAATCATTCCACTAGATTCTTTTATTCTAAGGTAATACTGTTCATAGAAATTACCTGTGTTTACAATCGTCAACATTTGGTCACATGTCTCATTCCAATTCACTTCTGAACATGAGTTGCCAAACTTTTCCATNTGTCCAGATCTATTCCATTCGATNTTGCTAGAGATAGGTATGCCTATGCTGCGTTGTGGAAATCCTTCAGGCTCAACGATTAACTCAAAATCGATTTTACTCTGATTTGAATTTGGAGCTTCAAATCCAATTTCAAATGTTCTGGATTCATTTGGCTGTAAAGGATTGAACTCAAAGGCATTGAATAACGCAATTGTCCATCCTTCAGATTCTATTCGATCCTCAATGATATTTCCTAATCTAAGGGTAGTGTCGAGATATGTCTCAANGTTNCCGTTATTTCTTACCTTCACCTCAAGTCTGTCAGTTTCTCCGGGNGCAATGCTCAGGTTTTCTCCAACCATGTCTACAGTCATATTATGATAAGTCTGCATTTCTATTTGGAAATTCCATGACACAACTTTTCTATCAAGACTTGATTCTGCATTAAGCGAAAAACNTGGTCCAGTACCTGCCAATGGTGCACCGTTTTGTATTGATGGNGTCATTATCCAGAAATTGATGAAAATATCCTCGCCGTCATTTATTTGCAGGTACAGTTCTCCATCTCCATTAACGTCATCATCGAATCCATATTCCCATGATGAATCAGTATCGATGTTTAGTTTTACAAAGTCATCATAACCTGCTGAGTTTGATATGTTCACCGCTAAACTTGTATTGACATTTTGNTGTACATAGAACGAAGAGCCATCATTTGCTCCAAACTTTANGNTNGACCATTTAGAGACNANTACNTCTACNTTTTGTACNAGNCTCCAATCTGAGACCTCTTGACAGGTAATTAGGAACTGTAATGATATTGTTTCGTATTNGGAATCCTCCAAAACGGTCAGGTTAAGCTTGGTATCCCCAAGCCGGCCCGATTCTACTTGTGTCCAGTCATCTGGTAGTCCTTCGACAGTCANATTTTGATGTGAGTTATTGAGTTCAATCAAAAAGTGTCTATCATAACCAACGATATTATGCCATGATATTCTAAATTCAACGGTTTCGTTTGGATGAACTATTACTTCTTCGTCCATGAAAAAATCAAACGGTATTTCATCTCCACTCACATTCGAAATTGGTAGCACTAGGGCTACNATTAGGAAAGTGACAATGCGGCGCACATNATCTCCAGCGCATCTAGCATAAGAATCGATTGGCAGAGATGTTCTTGCAGCGTAATATAACATATGTTTGAAAACAAAATGGTATATACTAACGGACATCGTTGCGACGCAATGCACAAAAAATTGATTACAGCATTCGTAGCCTTGATTATGCTCTCAGCAGTACCNTTAGCGGTGTCTGCCGATGAGACNGAAGATATACCAACAAACGCAGCGGCAACTGGGGTTCACGACTCGCTAGTAGCAGCACTATCACAAGCTAACCTAGTTGACACACTAAGTGGTCCTGGTCCGTTTACTGTGTTTGCACCAACAGACCAAGCATTCGCTGATGCGGGAATCGATCTGTCCACATTCAATGACAATGAGTCAAACGCAACTCTAGTTGANATTCTGACCTACCACGTGTACTCTGGGTCTGTAGAATCTAGCGNAGTGACTGATGGTTTGACAGTAGAAATGCTCAACGGCGATAATGCAACCTTCACCGTTGACAATGGATCAGTGATGATTGAAGGAGCAAACGTGACTGCAGCAGATGTTGTGGCTAGCAATGGAATCATACACGTAATCGACAAGGTTTTGATGCCGCCTGTAGAAATCGATGAGCCAGAAGACATTCCAACTATCGCTCAAGGTACAGGAATACACTCCTCTCTAGTGGCAGCATTGTCTCAGGCNGATTTAGTTGCTACCTTGCAAAGCGACGGACCATTTACGGTATTTGCNCCAACCGATCAGGCATTCTCTGATGCAGGAATAGACCTTGCTGATTTCGAATCAGACGAAGGAATCGCTACACTACAGGATATTCTTCTATACCATGTCTACAGCGGANCAGTTCAATCTTCTGNGGTTACAGATGGCATGACAGTTACAATGGTAAACGGTGATGATGCAACGTTCAGCGTAACAAACGGGTCGGTAATGATTAACGATGCTACAGTTACTACAGCTGATGTAATCGCATCAAACGGCGTAATCCACATCATCGACAAAGTATTGCTACCACCGGGTGACGACATAACCGATATTGCTCAGTCTTCAGGTGTACACAACTCATTAGTTGCTGCATTAGTGCAGGCAGAATTGGTAGCCACACTACAAGGAGATGGCCCATTCACAGTATTTGCACCAACAGACGCAGCATTCGAGGCAGCAGGAATAAACCTGGCTGATTACGATAATGAAGAAGGAAAAGCAACACTGACAGANATCCTAACCTACCATGTTTACGCAGGAGAATATTATGCAGCTAANATTACTGATGGAGCATCTATCACAATGCTGAATGGTGATGATGCAACATTCACTATCATGGATGGCAATGTAATGATTGCAGGTGCACCTGTTACAGGCACTGATGTAATTGCAACTAATGGAATAGTCCACGTCATTGATGCAGTGTTAATCCCTCCAACAGACGGGCCGGCATGTGATCGTGTTATTGGNATAACACCTGATGGATACGGGTTTAACCCAGTGTCTGTAACTATCGATGTAGGTCAGACAGTTTGTTGGCAATGGTCTGACGAAGGAATGGCTCACAANGTCAAAGAAGTTGATGGNCTAGCGTCTACTACATATGTTGCTGGTGGAATAACTTCTGGTGCACCTAATACAAACGTCGACTTTAGATACACATTCACAGAGGACACAATCTTCTACTATGCTTGTGAACCACACATCAACTCAAACATGTTTGGTAAGGTAACAGTTGGCGATGGTGGAGTTCAGCCTACATATTCTGACGANACCGATGAGAAATCAGATGATGCACCTGGGTTCATGGGTGTAACAATGATCGTAGCATTCTTGGGAGCAGTGATGTTTGCATCCAGGAAGAACAACACCCAATGAAGCCAAGATTTTGGGATCAGAAACCGCTGCGGTTGCTATTTTNGCGGCCGCAGCGGCAATTCTACGNTGTGACCTACCCGGTNTTACAGCACTGGGTCCTTGATGACNTGTGAAATCGATTGCATATCNAACTGAGCCCCACTGATTGGAACATTTAGNTCAAACCTCTCTGANACATGTGGGTCAACNTCGCCACATTCCCCAATTANNGTGCCNTTTACGACAATGTTTGCAGACCTTCCAGTNAGCCATGGGCCACCATTTTTTGGTTCAAGATTCCAATCATCACAACCTAAGTCACGCATTAGAGCTTGAATTCTGCCTCTCAAAGACGCAAAACCACCTGAGTTTTCAGCGACAATAAATGCAAATTTTTCTGTATTTTTATGGTCGATAACAACGCTTCCAAGCTCATAAACGCCTTGAGGCAAGTCATGATGTCTATTGGCAGATAAAAGCCGCAGCAATCCAGGGAGAATGTTTTGTCTCAGAATTGTATGTTCGGTTGTGATNGGGTTAGTCATAACGGTTACNTCTCCGCTAGGACTCCAATTTACTAGGTTAAACTGGTCGTCCTCGTTGGATAATGTTAGTGATTGTATCTGCATAAGACCTAAGCCTTGAAGCGCATCTCTGACTCTCCTTCTNAGGTGNTTATCGCTACGGGGTATGGCTGTTAGTGGTGCCTTAGGTACATCGTAACTNAGATCGTCATATCCATGACCNATNGCAACTTCCTCTACTAAATCGATTGGGTGTAAAATATCGAATCTCCATCTTGGCATTGAAATCGACAAAATTCCTGAGTCGTCACCGTTGTATATGCCACCCATCCTNTTAATCGCTACTTCAATCTCATCATCAGTGAAAGAATTACCCAATATCCCTTCAACTAATTTCCGCTCAACCTTTTGAGTTGCGGGAGTGCCATCTAGAACCCATTCTTGTCCTTCACAGGTAGTGACGCGCACAGACTCTATTTTACCCCCCATAACTGAGAGTTGCAGACAAACTAACATCAAAGCAGATTCACATGCCCTTTGATCTAATCCTGTAACATCTACGAATAGATTTCTGGTTTCAGTAGTTACAGTTGTGTGCTCTCCGTTTATGATTGGCGGGAAAGATAGAACATCATTATTNGAATCAAGAATTACGGGTACATTCTCCATTCCNTNAAGCAAATGTGCATAGTCNATACCTTTGGGATGTTGCTCAAGAATTTCTTGAATAGTCATTGGTTCTTCCATAGCCAGCGGTATGAATGAATGATTCCTATCTACCGCCTCTACTCTAAAGGGTGGAGACACTTTATTCAGATCGTGCACTCCAATAGAGGCGCGCTTTCTACCTCTCCCCAAAGCGAAATGTAGTTTTTCTTGGTGGTCCATCAACCGTTTGATTGCATCCTCATCAATATTTACTCCTCTGACGACGGCGCCAAGAATTACAGGTCTTATTGGCTTTAGCTCAGGAGAAACTTTCATAGAAATTGTTCCTGGTTTTACTAGCAGGCGTGGATTTGCTGGTGAATCGTGCATAAATGGCATCATTCCATAAAACAAGGTTTCCGGTGAGAGTAGGTCTGGGCGGTCTGGAAATATTTCTATGTCTAGAGTATTTTCATCACAAGTATCGATGTCAGTGCCCATCAAAGGTAATCGATATGCTAGGTCACCTATGTCGTGTTTACGTCCTTTACTTTCGACCAATGTTTGGAGAAGTCTTTGGTCAACGCTGATTGTTGGCACCCGTATCACCTTGCGAACCAGTGCGGCATCGGTCGGTCATATCCAGCTAACCTCAGCCCGCTAACGGCAGCGGTATCTTGGTCACAGGCTCTAAGGTTACTTCGCGACAACGAGTCAATTGAAGCAACACCTAGCCTGTTTAGATGAGCCGATAGCCCTGCAGTTACTTGCGATATCCAACCTAGGACGTTTTCATCTGGAGTAGGACATATTATGAAGCCTACATTAGATGCGCAGAGAATTGCAATATCTTCACTTGTCGCAGACCATGGCAACCACATAGCTGCGCTGCAATTATCATTGAGATTTGAACTAGCAGATCTTCCTACCAGTGGCAATGAAGCGGCTGCGCTCAATCCACTTCCGTCATCAAGCACACTTATAGCACAGTCAACAGTATGGTGCACTGAACTTATGTGAAGAGGAGCAGATTTGCTAACCCCCCTTACTAACAAAGACTTACATGTTGGTTTTGCTATGCACCTTAGAGCGGTTAACATGCCGTCAATTGATTCACCGTTCATGTCAGGCAATGAGTCTAGATCGATAGCAAAGCCGGCGGCTTTTTGAACAAGGTTTCCTGCGTCATGGAAGTTATTAGAATCAATGAGAACAATGTCACAATCCCTCGGGTTTTGATTTACNAGNCAAGGGTGGAAAATNTCGTCCTTTGCACCTTCTGGTATGTATGGTAAAAGCGGAATTGGCAGTGCCAGAGCATCCTCATTTCCTATCAAAGCCACGGTGTCGCAGGTAGAATAACTGGGATGATGATTTTCATTGGTTGGAATAATCGCAATACCNGAAAGGTCCTCTCTGCATGTGCCCATTATGCCTTCTGTTTGNGNACCCTCCGGTCCAAGACAAACAGCATCCGCAGGTATGTGCAAATCATCCTCCGATAGCAGNTCGTTGATTTCAGTTACCTCTGATTTATCAAGCGTCCTCAAGACTACTCCGGGAGGTGGNGTTGGGCATCTTCCATTTATGATGATTCTTCCACCTGTCATACCTGCACCAGGATCACTTCCNACATCACCATGNACTACAATGTCGCCNCCTCGCATTCCGCCNCCAACTCGAATTCCAGCATCACCTCTCACAACTAAGAGTCCGCCAGACATGTTTGCGCCAGCGTCATCACCAACCCCATCTAGGATGGTGATTCTGCCTTCTTTTTGTGAAAACCCNGCACAATTTCCTGCGTTCCTCTCGCAAGTGATTTTGTTACCATTATTTCCTGCACCCAAAAAAGAGCCAACGTCACCTTGGTGCGTGTAAGTTCCACCTTGTCCAAAGGCCGCTGTAAAAGGTCCAAGATTACCTAAACTTCGCACTTTTGAGCCATCGGGTAAATTNGGGCAAAGACCTAGTTCCCCATCCTTAGGAACAGGCTCTCCATTTGTGGTCCAGCCTATTCTAAGAACTATATTTCTTTCAAGTGCTTTNTCCAACTGTGCAGGTAATCTGGAGTTGATGCTCATTGAGCTCGCAATTACCTCATCTCTCGTTGGCATTATTGACCCGTGTCAGTTCTATTTGATGAAAAGTTTGCTTCTAAGGTTTGAACAATANCGCGAAGCAAGGTTCATGAGAGGCCCGCGAAAGCAGCGCAAATGGGGAGCAAATGACCATCAAAGTTGCAATCAATGGCTATGGAACAATTGGGAAGAGAGTCGCAGACGCAGTATCGTGTCAAGATGATATGGAAATTATTGGTGTAACAAAGACTCGNCCAGCGTTTGGTTGCGATCTTGCTGTAAGGAAAGGATATCCNCTCTACTGCACATTTGATGATAAATCAAAAATCGATGCGTTCGCAGATGCAGGTTACGAGTGTCACGGAGGTTTGTCAGACCTCCTTGCAATCGCAGACATAGTTGTTGATTGTTCGCCGGGAAAATTAGGTGCAGAAAATAAGGCAAAATATCAGAGTGCTGGTGTCAAATGGATCTTCCAAGGGGGAGAAAAGCATTCAATGACAGGNATGTCATACACATCATGTGCAAATCATGAGCAAAATATGAATGCAGAAGGAACAAGAGTAGTATCATGCAATACCACAGGCTTNTCNAGAACCTTGGTTCCTCTTTACGAACATTGNGGAGAGCTTTCTGTCGAATGTACAATGATTCGCAGGGCNGCAGATCCTGGAGATTCTAAGAAAGGGCCAATCAATGCCATAAAACCTGTTTTGAAAGTTCCCAGCCATCATGGACCAGATGTTATGNCTGTCAAACCTGANATTCAAANCAATTCNCTAGCNGTAGCAGTACCTACAACGATAATGCATCTTCACTCAATTGTTGCTACTCTGCCAGATGGACATGGATTGACAACTCAAAGTGTTCTTGATATGTGGTCTAAAGCGCCTAGGGTGATTATCATGAATGGAGCTGAGACAGGAATAACCACTACGGCTGAAGTGATGGANTTCGCAAGGGACATGGGAAGGACATGGGGCGATTTGCATGAAATTTTTGTTTGGGAAGATGGGGTCAAATTAGTTGGAAACAATCTATACTANTTNCAAGCAATTCATCAGGAATCGGANGTAATTCCAGAAAATGTNGATGCAATCAGAGCTTTGATGGGAACTGAATCNGACTGGAAAGCCTCCGTCGAAAAAACCGATAAAGCAATTGCATCCATGTTTGAATGAGCCCTANGGGGCTCAAATGGGGCTTGTATTCAAGTATGGTTTACATTTCGCGTATAGAATGATGGCGCAGTTAAAGACTCTAATCGTGCTTTCTGTCATGCTCTTAGCACCCGCTGCGGGAGCGATNCACTTTGAGCAAGAATCTGATGAGTCAGTGCTGGATGTAGCGGCAAAGAATTGGGTAGAACTTGAGCCATTNGATACTACGCCCTCTCCATTGAAATTAGTCGACTATTCTCTCAATCTTGAAATCGGTTCTTTTGACCCAGTTATTGATGATGTTCCAAAATCAAGCCTCGATGATATGACAGACTACCGTAATACAGGAATGGCAATTATACAACTCTATCATCACACAAGCGAAGCATTGTTCGATGTGGTGGATGCACACCAATTGTTTGTTCTCGATAACCTTGGTGGACCAAACTGGCTAGTGAGATTACCCAATCCCACTGCGTTTAGTGATTTACAACATGATGAGAATATCAGATGGTCCGGACCAATGATGCCCGGTTGGAGAGTATCACAAGACCTCTCAAAAGATTCTAACTACGTAACTGCTATACCGGCAGCGGACCTTATTCCTGAAGCCCTGGAAGGATTAGCACATGATTTTGTGATGATGGGAGCAGATGAGGCATGGTGTGGTTTACATCTTTGTGAGATAAAAGGAGAAATTAATCTTGAATCTTTGGCTAGGGATGGCAGAGTAATATGGTCTGAAAAAGCTACATCCCTTAGACTGACAAATGCTGTAGCAGGTGCAATCGTTGGTATTCCTGAGGTTGCAAACTCTTCGCTGGGGCTGGATGGTTCTGGTGAGAAAATTTCATTCACAGATACTGGAATAGATCGTGACCATCCTGATATTGCCAATCGAGTTGCCGGAGTTTACACACAGTTTGGATTAGATCCTAGTCCCGCCGATACGAATGGCGGCCATGGGACGCACGTGGCGCTCACTCTTGCTGGAGATGGAAGTGGTGATTCTTCAGCTAGAGGAATAGCCCCGGAAGCTTTCATTGTAGCGTATGCACTAGAGCATGACCCAACAGGAGTATTTGGTAGATTGGGTTCAATTTACGATATGCTGAATCACGCTGAGCAAGAAGGATCTCGTGTTTCAGTAAACGCTTGGGGATTGAATGGCAATTACGGTGCCTACACAGCAGATTCGAGGTCTGTAGATGTGTTTGTTAATGACAACCCAACATTTTTGCCAATTTTCTCCGCTGGTGATGATGCTAACCAAGATCCATCAAAGGTTATGGCGCCATCGACTGCAAAAAATGTAATATCGGTAGGAGCGTCAACAACCAACCCAGATGGGGTTGTGGCAAATTTCTCTGCACAAGGTCCCTCGATTGATGGAAGAGTCAAACCAGATTTAGTTGCTCCAGGCGTGAATATTTGCTCAGGGAGGGCTGAAGAGTCTGCAATCCCGCTAGGGTTTAGTTGCGCATCAGGTACACATTCTAATGGAAATAACATGTATATGTCACTGTCAGGGGCAAGCCAAGCAACTGCAGTTGCTGGTGGATCAATTTCACTAATTCGAGAATTTATTCGAGAGGAGGTTGGTATTTCGACACCAACTGCTTCTCTTCTGAAGGCTGCAGCCATCAACGGTGCTGTAGATTTAGGAACACCAGATATACCTAACAACCAAGAAGGCTGGGGCCAAATTTCAGTCGTCAACACTGTAATGCCAAGTTATTTAGGAACAGACTTAACAACTTTCCACGATAATGCGAGGACTCTATCTGCGGGATTCTCTACCCTATACCAATTTGATATGGATCCATCTTCAGGTGTAGACATAACTCTTGTGTGGAGCGATAAAGCAGGTAGTGCAAATACTGACCAAAATCTGTCAAAGTTGGTTAATGATTTGGATCTCAAGTTAGTTGGTCCTGATGGGTCAATCTTCAAAGGAAACGTGATCGTCAACGGTTATTCAGTACAAAACGGAGTCCACGATAATCAAAACAATGTTGAGAGAATTAAAATCTCACCTTCATCTGCTCTACCCTCCGGAAAATGGCAGGTTCTAGTGTCGCATGCTGGCGGTCTAGACCAAACCTTCTCGATGGTTATCACAGCTGATGCAACCCTAGATGAGAAGGCAGATTTGATGACATTTGATGGCTCGATATTCTCGTCTTCTGAATCCCCATTGGTTAATGATTTAATCACTATTCGACTATCTTGGCTAAATCAAGGAACAGCAGATGCTGGGTCGTACAAGGTAATTCTTCAGGATTTAACAGAGGGCACAACGCTGTATGAAGGTGTAAGGTCATCTTTAACTGCGGGAGTTTTGGATTCTTTGACTATATACCATTCATTTAGCACAACAGGTGACCACGACATGAGATTGTCAGTTGACTCTGAATCTCAAATTACTGAAATCAACGATGAAATTAATGGCATCAACAATAATATCCATGAGATGACAATCACAGTATCTGCACTTGGTGTTCGTTTGGTTACATTAGATTCTCAAGGAGCGGAAGATGAAAGTTTAGTTAATCAAACCCTGAACCCATCTGAATCTGAAGGCTTCACATGGCCAGTTGTTTTGAAACATGAAGGAACTGAAACTCAGTCGGTTAAATTACAATTATCGCAGGTTCAGAGCCCCAGTCCAATTCGGGATGACATGTTATTGCCAACCGAGGATAAGTGGTCTAGGTACTCAGATTTATCGGGTCCGTTCACTCTATCACCAATGGATCAAGGTGGTGACAAAATGTACCTTAACATCACAATGAATGATGACGATGCCGATCTTTCCGGACAAACAGATAGGTATGCAATGGCAGGTACGTACGTAATGGATGTGACCGCAAAATATTCTAACAATCCATCTGTGAAGCATACAATTAGGCTTAGGCTAGTTGTGGAAGAAGTGAAAGATGTGCAGGTTGCTCCTGCAGGAACATCAGGATTAGAGGCTGTTCCGGGTGGTAGTACATCATTTTCAATGTCTGTTAGAAATACTGGAAACTCTCCAGCGATATATGATTTAGACTGTTACAGCGAAAATCGCTGGCAGGTGCAATTGGGTCAATCAAATTCTTCCTCATACTCGTTTGAGCCTCTAGATATTCTCGAATACCTGCCTATGCAGGTAAGGTTGTATGTCCCGCCAGTTGTGAACGGCCTGCCTGCAGCAGGTAGCACAGACTCTGTCACATGCTCGGTTACTAGCGAAACTGATCCCTCGCTCAATATTAGTGAAACCGTTGTATTGACTGTAAAGGCATTGGAATCATTTGCAACCAATCTTCTTGATGACAACGGTGTAGATGTTGGTCCAGCAGCCACAGCTAGAGACATCAATGTTGACACCGGTGAGAGACTAAACCTGACCTTACTTATCGAAAATACAGGTAATACACAACTGGACCTGACCGTTAGGGTCAACCCAGAATTAACAACATGGACAATACAGGTAAATAGCGGAACACAGACTGAGAATAGAGAAGTTCAGATTAGCATTCCCCCTGGAGAGACGGATACTGTCAGATTCGAAATCTTGGTGTCTCCTGTTGCTGTTAGGGATGATGAAAACAGCCTCGTAATCAAAATAACCCAAGATCCTTCAAATTTCTTGATAAACGAAACAACACTAGTGGTTAAGGATGAAATTGGTATGTCGATAACTTCAGAATTATCGTCATTCAATTCGGCCCCGAATGGAGATTTTGTTTCCACAACGTTACAAATTGAGAACACAGGAAACTCCGGAGTTAGTGTAGAATGGGCTTACTCATTACCACCTGATGGTTGGGAGGTTGGATTTGCCAATCCTCCAAGTTACCTTGGCCCAAGGGAATCAACTGAATTACAAATTCTGATTAAGGCACCAATCAATCAGGAAGCGGACAGTGAGGTCTTCGAGTTAGGTGTGTATGCAACACTGAACAATGGTTTTGAGGATTTGCAAGTTCAGTTTACTCAACCAGTAGAGGTTATTTCT
>NZLM01000020.1 GCA_002694245.1 Methanobacteriota archaeon | reverse complement strand
GACAGGGTCAAGGACAGGGTCAAGGACAGGGTCAAGGACAAGGTCAAGGACAGGGTCAAGGACAGGGTCAAGGACAGGGTCAAGGACAAGGCCAAGGTGGTCAGCAAGGCCAGCAAGGCCAAGGCGGTCAACAAGGTCAGCAATCTGGTCAGCAAGGCCAGCAAGGCCAAGGCGGCCAACAAGGTCAAGGTGGCCAACAAGGCCAACAAGGCCAACAAGGTCAGCAAGGTCAAGGTGGTCAGCAAGGACAGCAGTCCGGGCAACAAGGCCAGCAAGGACAGCAGGGCCAAGGCCAGCAGGGACAGCAAGGTCAGCAAGGTCAGCAGCAGGATAACGGACAAGGTCAGCAACAGCAAGGTGGTCAACAAGGCGGCCAGCAGGGCGACCAGTCCCAGCAGGACCAAGGAGGCCAAAACGGCCAAAACGGTCAGAACGAGCAGCAACAAGGCCAGACCCAGAACGGTCAGCAAGGTCAGCAAGGTCAACAAAACGACCAACAGCAAGGCCAGCAACTGGACAACCAGGACCAAAACGGCGAGAACGACAACGATGGTGACGGAATCCCAGACGATCTTGACAACGACGACGATAACGACGGAGTTGTTGACGATCTAGATCAGAACCCTAACGACCATGACAACGATGGCATCGACGACGCTGAAGACAACGACGACGATGGCGACGGAATCGATGACCGTGAGGAAACTGAGGACGGGGACGACAATACCAACATCTACGATCATGACAACGATGGTATCAACGACGCAGTTGACCTAGACCGTGATAACGACGGAATAGACAACCGCAACGACGCTGGACCAAATGGCGAAGATTACTCACGTGATCACGACAATGATGGCATGAATGATGCAGATGATTCCGACGATGACAACGATAACATCCTAGACGTGGATGAGATTGGTGGCGCTACAGGCGCATACCGATACGACCATGACAACGATGGTATCTGGGACAGCACAGACACAGACGACGATAATGACGGATTGTCTGACTGGTTCGAAGCTAACGACGGAAACAGCCTAACTGGTCAATTTGACCACGACAACGATGGCGTAGAAGACCACCTAGACGACGATGACGACAATGATGGAATCATCGACGAATTCGAAATCTGAAATTAAATCAGTCGATAGGCAGTCGTTTCATACCCGTTCGAACCAGTTCGGGTCAGCTGATTTCATCGGGGGTTCGCCCCCGGTGGAATCTCAAACTCGTTTCTTACAGCAAAATTTGGGAATTGATACTTTCCCTCCTCGCTGATACTGATATGCACAATCGCGTAGCGCGCTTGATATACTCGGCGTCAGTCACGAGATGATTCCGGAGAGGTAGCTATGCTCTCAAATAGACAATATGCACAGAAGATTGAGAATAGACGCAAGTCAACAGTATCCGTAGGACTTGTGTTTTTGATGATTACAAGTACATGGCTTGGATTAATTGCATCGGCAAGCCAAGGATATGAAGTCCAAACCAGATTGGCAGAAGTAGACCCCTTGTCACTAAGCTCTGTGCAGTCAACCGATCAAGGCGGCCAAGGTGAGTGGAACGGAGGAATGCCTGCTCAATACGGCTTACAAATGCATGATGCCCTATGGGACATGACTTGGGCTGACTCAAGTGCTATGTATGGCCAAATTGGCGATGTTTCTGCTCTATCATTAGACCCT
The DNA here is from genome assembly GCA_002694245.1 of Methanobacteriota archaeon. GTDB lineage: Archaea > Thermoplasmatota > Poseidoniia > Poseidoniales > Poseidoniaceae > MGIIa-K1. The sequence goes on along the minus strand of NZLM01000020.1, from coordinate 34,528 downwards.
GGATATGGTTTGATGTTAGAAGAATCATCTGCAGATGATCACGACAATGACGGGATCAATGATCTGAATGATTTGGATGATGACAATGACGGAATATACGATCTATTGGAAAGGTTTGACGGATGCTTCGGAACAGATCCTTACGACCATGACAATGATGGAATTCTCGATCACTTAGACTATGATGACGATAACGATGGGATCTTGGAAGGCCCAATTGATTATGACGCATTGGAAGCACTGGGACTAGATCCCAGAAACGTCTCAATGCACAGATACGTTGAGCCAACAACTATTCATCCGTTAACAGGTCAACCCGTAGGACAAAATTACAGAGCTGACCAACTTCCATTCGATCACGACAATGACGGAGTTACAGACGAGGACTCTGACGGCTCAGGCTCTGGAAGATACGATGAAGATGATGATAACGACGGCAGAATCGATCAATTCAAGTGGCCTTGTGATTATGACAACGATGGAGCACAGGATTATTTCGATGATGATGATGATAACGACGGTACACTAGATTGGAACGACGCTGAACCATACAACGCTGACATTTCGACATCAATGTCTGGAAGCGGTGCACTCTTCGATAATTATCGCACATGGAACTTCAATGAGTACAGGACCTACTCAGCAGGTGTAAACTTCGTAGATTTCGAAGCTGCAAGAGTGGATGCAAACGACGAGTTCGATTACGCAGGAGGAGCTGACGGCGATGGCGCAGCAGGCATCCCAGCCTTCACAACAATTGTGGATGGAGACCTTGACGGGGATGGAATTCCAAATTTCATTGACCCTGATAATGACAATGATGATACTCCAGACAGTTCAGATACTGACGACGATAACGACGGTATCCTGGACATGGTCGACCCAGATGATGATAACGATGGAATCCCAGATGTATGTTGGAATATCGACATGAATAACGATGGGCTAAACGACTACACTGGACTGAACTCATCTCCTTACCAAACCCCAGGTGCCGACACCGATAACGTTGCAGGTATAGACTGTGAAATGGATTATGATTCAGATCTTGACGATGATAGGTTTAGAGCATTTGACCAGAATTACAACGGAATTTGGGATTGGCTTGACCCTGATATGGGAGGAACTCCAACTCCAGACGATGCAGTCCAAACACAGTTCCTAGCCACTGATTTTGCATATGATATCGATAATGACCAAATCGAAAATGAAAATGACACATATCCTCTGTCCAAAAATTCAGAAGCTTGGATTGCAACCTGTACTTCCCCAACAAATCCTAACCCTAGTAACCCTGACCCAAGATGTTTAACGGAAAGAGCATCATTCTCTCAGTTCAATGATTGGGACGGAGACGGCATCTCCAATTGGGATGATATCGATGATGATGGTGATGGTATCATCGACATTATTGACATCGATTGGGATTGTGATTTCGATAACGATGCAATTTTCCATCAAATCAACGGTAGCAAATACAGAGATGATGGTCCAAACGATGTAGACTCTGATATAGACGGAGATGGTCTTTCTAACGACATAGATTGGGACGATGACAATGACGGACTGAATGATTTGTATGACCCAGATGACGGAAACTGTGGAATTGTAGACTTCGATGCTACAGACTCTTTCGCAACTCCTTACTACCCAGTGGGCGATGGTGGCGACTTAGATGGTAGTGAAGATAGCCAAGATTACTCCGATAACACAGAAAACTACTGGGCATTGGTATGGGGCGCAAACCCATTCTCAGATGTAGTTCTAAATTACAACGGATTTGATGGCACAACAAACCCTCCAACAGGAGGAGATGTTCCTGAATTTTACTGGTTCATGTTTACCAGGTGGTCTTCTTACAACGGAGCAAATCAGTGGGATATCGATGCAGATGGCGACTCTCTAATCAACGGGTTAGATACCGATCAAGACGCTGATGGAATGCCAGATTGGTGGGACCAAGACGAAGGTAATGATGGCCTGCTAGATGTTAACGACCTTAAGATGGGCGGCACAATCAACATGACACAATGTGGTATGACTGTTGGTCAACTTGGATCTGGCTTCACATGTGGATATGCGTACGCAGTAGCCTATCAGATGCCTTTGACAGGCACTAATGCCCAATTTGGGTCTCCTTATTCTACACGACCAGATGCTGCATTTGACCAAGGTGCTGGTGGAAAGAACACATGGGCATGCACACCAGGAGCGCAAGGCGGATGTTGGCATTACGACTTTGGTGGAGATGGCGATGTAGAAAGCGCAATATCTTACACTCAAATTCAAGATAACCGTGATGCATTTATTACATGGATTGGTCTTTTGACTGGTATTTGGCAGTGGAACTTTGATGATACAGCAAACGCAGCTACAGTAGGATTCCCAGATGAGTTAGGTGCTGATTTGCTAAAGAATGCAGAAGACGGGGATGTTGATGGTGACTTTACAAACAACACAATCGATCTAGACGAAGACTATGATGCAATCTATGATTGGAACGACGTAGATGATGATAATGACGGAGTTTGGGACTTCTTCGAAATTGATACTAACGATGATTTAGATGACGATGCTAACCAAGATTACGGCACGGATTTCTTCACAGGATTAAATTGTGACGACAGAGATGATGATGGAAATGATCAGGACGTTGATGGAGACGGTTGGTTCCAAGCAGTTTGGGATCAAGGCGTCATGAGTCAAGGACTCAAGTCTCCCAAATTCTATGACGTTGACAATGACAACGATGGAGTTCCCGACTCAGAAGATCCTGACGACGATAACAACGGAGTTCCAGATTCCGAGCAGGAGTTACAACCTGGTTGTTTCACTGGAGAAGAGCAGGAACCATTTGACCACGATAACGATGGAATAGTTAACTGGGCAGATGATGACTTCGACGGAGATGGAATCTCCAACCTTATCGAAGCCGCAATTTCAATCACAGCGCCATTCGACCACGACAATGACGGTACAAGAGATGATATCGACTTAGATGATGATGAAGATGGAATGAAGGACATCGATGAGGTATTATTGTGGCCATTGAGATTCGACTCACCATCAACAAACCCGTGGGATCACGATGATTACGGCGGAGGTGAAGGAATTGCAAACCCACTAGATCCATCAACCGGTCCAGACGTGATTGACAACGACGATGATAACGACTCTAGAGAGGACAATAACTTCGACCATCTGGAGGAAGGATACATCACAGATCCTTGTTATGCCGGATCAGAGTCAAGCGACTGGGACCACGACAATGATTGTATTTTGGACAGCGATGATAAAGCACCAACCTTCATCACAATGGATATTCCAGATACTCTTTGGCTGGATGCGAGAAATCCAGCAATTTTCAGAGGCCATGTCGATTGGATTAATCCAGTATCTCAGACATACGAGCCAGCAACTGGACTACCGGTTCAAGTGCACATTGAGTGGACAGGCAACAATACAACTGCAATAGAAACAATTGACGTTCTAACAAACATGTGGGGTAATTTCACAGTTGGACAGTTCCTATTCCCTGAAGATCTTGTTGTTGGAGACAACACAACATACAGAATCTATGCAGAAGTTACAGAGATGTTTGCATTTAACGGAAACCAGTCTCAATCTTACTACGTTGGCGCTGAGGCTAACATGACAGTAGATTATTCTGCATGGACATACTTCAGAAGTGATGAGCAACCATTCTGGTTAGATTTCAAGGCTCATTACGAAGCAGATTGGACCAGAGGATTGTATGACAACAGAATCAAGAATTCTCCGATTAGTTTCGAAATCACTGGAGGACTGTTCGGTAACAGAACCAACCCATCGAATTTCTCAGGATTCAATAATAACGGTTACAGAACCGACGATGACGGTTGGGCATCTCTAACATTCGTTCAAGACCTTGGAGCGAACGGTACTTGGAAGCAAGTACGCTGGAATTCAACAATGGACAACGGCCCCGGACAGATACCTGGAGGTTACGAAGAGATTGTGTGGAACGATCTTACACTAACTCACGATGTATTAGTTGATTCTCAAGGCGATGCTGTTAGGTATAATTACACAAATACTAGCTTGCCTGCTGGTGATATTGAAATCAAGGCATCAGTAGTTCCACAACTTGCTAACGAATGGCCGTTCCCATACTTACACGGTGACTCTTCCGACCCGTTCTCTGTTAGAGTAATGCATAGAATGAACATTGAAGGAGAGATGATTGTGAACGGACTTTCCGCAGTCTACTATTGGGATGGAACAATCAACAATGGTGACGGTACTTTCGGAAACTGGGCTACACTATTCCATCAGCAAGCATTGAATGCTGCAGGAGTAAGCTTTGAGGAAGCTAAGGTATTGAGGCCTTACCCAAGTCTTTGGGATGGTAATCCGGATAATCTACCGGGAGAAGCAATCAATCTAAGGAACTTCATTTCGGTCAATACAACACATTGGTTTATCGCTTTAGTCAATGGCGGAGATAGCGATTTACCTCCTTGTGGCCAAGTTGACCCAACAGACCCTCAAAGCCCAATTAGATGTGAAATCGTGCCTGAGATGAATACTGGAGAATCCTTCGAGGTGAGAGGAACTGTAACAAACAGAACTAACGATGCTTGGGACCAAGACCCGATAGCTCTACAAGTCGATATTGATGGTAATGGACAGTTTATGGGTAGTCAAGAAACAGCATATACGCAGCGACCGGTAATGAAGGACGGCGATGCCACCTTTGAATACAATTGGACTTGGTATAGTCAGTACGCAGCTGGCACATACGGTGTCAGAGTTGATTTCACCAACAATGCATACTACTTTACTGGAAATTCCACTAACTTAGCAGCAACTGGCGCATACATCAACGTCACAGTTGTCGGAACCACACAGTTCCAGATGACAAGCGTGCCAAGATTGTACAGAAACACAACAACCACAATCGAGGCAAGACTGCTTGATAATTCTCTGCAACCATTGAGGCAAGCCCCGGTTACTTGGACCTGGTCTTATGATGGAAGAAGCGGTGTGAATTACACAGATGATTTAGGTACGTTCTCAATTCCTTTCGATATCAATCCTGAGGATGCTTTGGGTAATTATTCACTTCAGTTTGAATATCAGGGCAACCGCCTAATGAAAGGCAATATTGACAGCCAAAATGTATGGGTAGTATCGAGAACTTACGTCAATGTGATTTCTTCAGACGATAACATTAGACAATCAGGTGACAGATGGGACTTCACAGCGCAGGTTACTGATGACAACAAGACTGCGACAATCAGAGATTCCGGTGGTCGGGAACTAAGTGGTGCAACAACACCAAACGGTGGCCTCGTGGATGTTATTTACGAAGGATTAGACTTTGAAGGAGTAATGCATCGACAAATTGTAGCAACTCTTGCACCAAATGCAGGTCTGATTTCATTACCAGAACCACAGCCAGATGGAAGCCACCTTTGTTTCTATGATGGAAATGGTGACGGAATCCCGGATAGAGATTCAAACGGTAATGGCCAACTCGATGATTCCGAGGCTATCGGTTGTCTGAAGGCGAATGTATCGCCACTATCTCCACAACTATTGAGAGAAGACCCAGACAGTTTCTTACCTGATGGATTTGGACCGGTCTCGGTTTATCTGAGATTTAGGGAAACACTGCCTAACGAGGGTTGTGACATCCTAGAGGTAGAATACCTATCCATGCAAGGAAAGTGGGATCCGTGTCTAGATGTAATTGGTAACGACCACTTTAGAGTACAAATGGCATACAATGCTAACGGATTTTCTTTGATTGGAAGGACTTCACTAGATGTCGATGACCAAATTGTCTACACCAGCGAAATAGATCCATTGACAGGACAAGTTGTTCCAAAGCCGATGATAGTAACAGGACAACTCACTGATGAATTGGATACAAACCTAACATTCAGGAATATCAGAGTAAGCTATGAGATGGTAAACAGTCCTGCAGGACCTGTTGCTTGTCTTAACGGCGTTACAGACATCAATGGAGAGTTCGCAATTACATGTCCTCTTTCTGATGTAATGGCTGGCAAGGCTAGAGTCACAGTAACTTACTCGGCATGGGATAATAATGATGCATACAGGTACCAAAACAAATCCGTACAAACCGAATTCGATGTGTTTAGTAACTCGACATTACAAATTGCCGAGGTAGGTCCATTCAAGTCAAGCGTTGAGACATTCGTAGCACCAAACAATGGAACGGCATTCCCAGTTCTTTACCTGAAGGAAAGCTTCCACATAGATGCAATTCTAACACAATCTAACGGGCAATTTGTTGGTGGCAAGTGTCTGAACATATACCTAGACCCGCAGAAGAATATTCGCCCACTAGCGAGTATTTTCACAAGGGAGTCAGACGGAATGGTTGAGTGGTTCAGTGGCGACCCATCTCAAAATCCTGGATTGAAGGGAGTCGAGACTACTGGTGGCGAACTTGAAGGATTTAGACTACTGCGTGTTGCATTTGAGCCAGACATCAATGTGCCTGGAGGCTGTGATAAGGATACCAGTAATGTGCTGAACGGTTCTCACATGGACATTGTAGTACTCGTGAGAAGTCGCGTAGACCTACAGGTTAAGACATCATGGTCGTATGTTAACAACAACGGATTAGATACAAACGACAACGTATTCGGTGAGATAGCACTCCTAAGAGATCGTCTAGATCTTGCTGTAGAAAATGAAGAGATATTCTTTGTTAGAGAATATTGGGACTCAGATGCACAAGAATGGGTAGTCGATGGCAGAAATGAGTCATACACAAACGAACAAGGAATGGCCTCATTCGATTGGGCCTTTGCAGGAAAGACTTGTGCTGGTGAGCCATGTATAGGAGACTGGAGAATCAAGGCATACTATCCTGGTTCTACATTCTTTGCAGAATCTACAGATAACATAACACATGAAATACATTACATGAAAGCTAAGGTCACCGACCAAAGCGATGGATTCTTGAGTTCATACAACTTACTAGCAATCATAATCGTTCTTCTAAGCGCAATTATTGCTGGAATAATGTATTATCAGCGTGTTGTGGCAAGGAGGCAGGTCGAGGCTCTGCGAGGTATTCTGACAGATACTATGATGCAACTCCAAGCTGCAAATGAGTACATAGCAATCATCTTCGATTGTTACAAGCAACTAGTCAAGCACTTCAGAAGACATGGTTTCATGAAGAAGGTTTACGAAACGACTCGTGAGTTTGAAAGTGCGGTTAGAGGAGCATTCCACATGGTTCCAGCAGATCAACTGGATGCCTTCCTAGCAATCTTTGAAGAAGCGCGATACTCAGATCACGACATTGGTCCAAGCCACCGTGATAGAGCAGTTGCTACACTCAATGCAATCACGTCGAGCTTGTCAATGGCACTCGGTGACGGCGGCATGATTACACGTGGCGAGCAGCATGAAGCAAAACTGTATGGTCAATTGACAAAAGCAGGTGAATTCATTGCTGCCGACGGAAGTGTAAAGCAAGCAGGAATTGATGAAAACGCAGACAATTCAAATTTCAAAATTTGATTTTGATAACTAGCATTGTCTCTGGCTTTGCCTAAGTTTGCGCCTGTGGCTTGCGTAGGTTTGATGTGTCTTGCCTTGTGTGGCTAACACATGACTGACTGGAAGAGTCTCATAGACCAAGCAATGATGCAGGAAGGATCTAACACAATTGGAGCGCATGCCACATACAGCAAAGCTGTTCAAGCCGCCCTACAAGCGACTCAAAGAGAGCTACACGATTTGGAGGCTGCTAAAGTCGTTGAGTCGATGTACGGGGCATTAGTTGCTTACTCTCAAGTTGTCATGACCAGAATGAAAGCGGAGGATCCAGAAATAGGTGGAGTCGATCACGCATTTAGAGCAGGCCAAGCTTACGGCGTCTCTTGTGTCCTCAACCACATCATAGACCAGTTAACAGACGTAGCATCGGTTACTGCACTCCAGGCTTTGGATGATTTCTCAGACACTTTACACAATGATATCCTAGTTCAAGCAAGAGCCGCAGGACTGACCGTTGAGTTACTTGATGCTAAAGGCGATATTCTATACGAATGAAGTCAAAAAAATGCTGTACGCAGGCGCGATGAAGAGTTTGCTCGCGTCGGTGCCTTCATAACAGGGTGGTCGGTCGGCGACTTGCTTCTAAAGCATCGAGGGAGTCATATGAGTAAACCCGTAAGCAAGACAAATTCAAATCTTGTCGATTTAATCGGCGATTTGAAAGCACAGTCTCGCGAGACCGGCGCACCTCTGTGGCGAGATGTCGCACTACGTCTATCAAAGAGTCGTAGTAACTGGGCGCAACCAAACCTTAGCCGCTTGAGCCGCCACTGCCCCGAGGGCGTAACTGTCCTCGTTCCAGGCAAGTTGCTCGGCAGTGGAGAGGTTTCTGCCAAGCACGACGTCGCCGCATACAGTGTTAGTGCTGGAGCCCGTGAGAAGATAGAGGCAGCAGGAGGAAGAATCCTTTCGCTGGCTGAACTAATGAACGAAAACCCAAACGGATCGGGGGTGTACATCCTTGGCTGAAAGCAAGACATATGTCTACGATGCTGATGGATTAATCCTCGGTAGGCTGGCTAGTACAGTTGCTGATATCCTGCTCAAGAGTACAAGAGCAGGTAACAGCGATCAAGTTGTAATAGTCAATGCTGAGAAGGCTGTTGTTTCAGGAAAGCCTTCTTCGGTGTTTGCTATCTATCACGATAAGTATGCCCTTAACCATGCCAGAAAGGGTCCATACTTCCCGAGAATGCCAGACATGATTTTGAAGAGAACAGTCCGTGGCATGCTTCCATATCAAGCAAAGAGTAGTGGTCGCAGAGCACTACGTAACTTGAGAGTAGAGATCGGTTGTCCCAGCCACCTATCAGGAGATCTTCCTGATGGACATGAAGCAGGAGACGACACAAAGATTCGACGCCCACTCCCGCAGAGATTTGTTAGATTGGGTGAGATTAGTGCCAATTTAGGCGCACCAACACACCGATGGAACGGAGGTGAGCAATGATGGCTCGCAAGAGTAAGAAAGTCGTAAACACATCCGGAAAGAGGAAAACTGCAGTTGCCCGTGCTACAGTAAAGGCAGGGAAGGGAAGAGTTCGTGTAAACAGCGAACCAATCGAAATTTTGCAACCGGCCCTATCTCGCCGCAAAGCTATGGAGCCACTAATCATTGCAGATGCAATGAATCGACTATCAAAGGTTGACATTAACGTTCTAACCAATGGTGGAGGAATCATGGGGCAAACAGACGCTATCAGAACGGCATTGGCTAGAGGACTTGTTCACTATAATGGCGGTGCTGAAGGTCTTGATGAGGAATTACGCGATGAGTACCTGCGATTCGACCGCAGTCTACTAGTCAACGATCCTCGACGTAAGGAACCAAAACATCAACTCGGTCGTGGTGCAAGAAGAAAGAAACAAAAGTCGTACAGGTGATTATAATGATTATTCCAATTAGATGTTTCAGTTGCGGTGGGCTTATCGCTCACAAGTGGGAAGAATTTTCAGAGAAAAAAGATGCTGGAGTTGAAGTTATGACAGCTCTAGATGATGTAGGAATTGAGCGTTATTGCTGCCGCAGGATGTTCGTCTCTCACATTGATTTGATTTCTGAAGTTGCACCATTCAGTAGAGCTCGTCAATGAGCGATAGAAAATCCAATTCCAGGCTTAGGGGCTTGTGGGTTAGCTTGGCCTATACTTGGCGGCTGGGGGCCGTCAGACCCCAGTTCAAATCTGGGCAGGCCCATTTGCCTGGTCTGAAACTACTCAATACTGATTTTCTACCGACCTGAAGCCAATGATTTGATGGTAGATGATTTCACACGACCAACTATGAGAAGCCGTGCGCTTGTCCTATCAGCATTAATCGTTATTTCTTCATTATCTACAGTAATCGCAAGCGATACTGTCACAACACAAGATGTTGAATTATCAGGCAACTATACTATGACAGGCAATTACACAGTTAGCCACGGTACAACACTGACAATAAAGCCAGGATCTGTTATTGATATGCAGGATTATTGGATGAGTGTTGAGGGCAATCTAGTTGCAAATAATGTAACAATTATGTCTTCAATTCAAACAACAAGCCCGGGCTCTCATAATGCAGGAGTTTGGGATGACATAACAATCACTCAGTTAGGAACTGCTAATCTGGATAACGTAACAATCTCAAACGCAAAATCCTGTTTGATTGTAAATGGAATGCTGAATGCAAAATCATTGACGCTGGAAGACTGTCTAATCGGGATGGAAGTTTCGGGTTCGAGTGATGTTGATGGTCTAGAAGTGTATGATGTTGACAATGATGGCGTAAGGAATACAGGCACATCACACCTTTCAAATTTGAATCTTCAAGGCATGACTGCCGGAATTAGCTCATCAGGAGTACTGCATGTTACAAATAGTAATTTTGCTCAAACAGGGACTGGAATTTCTCTTGTCGGAGGAACCGCCGATATTGACACACTTACATTTACCAGCGGTGTTGGAAATGCAGTAAGCATTCTCTCGGGAGTAAGCGGCTCTGTTGAGGGCATGGTTGGAAGTGCTACGAACGCTATTGTAGCAATTGATTCAACTGGCTTTTCAATTTCAGATGTCAACATGACGGGAGATAGACTCGTAAATTCATGGTCTGCAGGAGACCTTTCAATCTCAAATGCTGTCTTTGAATCACAAAGCGGTGAAACCCCAATTGATATTCGAACATCTTCGGATGTAATCTTGTCAGACATATCTCTTACCGGACAATTTGGTACTTCGCAAAATACCTACGATGCCCCGTGGATTGGTATGTCTCTTGCAGGCAGCGGAGATTACCATCTGGATAACTTGACAGTTGAAGCATCAGACACTGCATTAATTGCGAGTGGAACAGGAACATTAGCAATCAAAGACTCAACTTTCAAGTCTGAAAGGTTGGGTTTATCATTCTCTGGAATTTCTGCAACCACTATCGATAATTCCGATGTAAACATATCATCAGATGGAGAGATGGGGATCGACATTCTTCAAGGACTTCATCAATTCGAAAACCTACGAATAAGCATGCCATTTAATCAATTTGAAACAGATAGTACAGGGTTAGAAGCATGGTGGTGCGATATAGAAGCAACAGAAATCACAGTTACCGGCTTTGCAGATAGTCTCTCGATTTATGAATCAATTTTGACGACTAGTGATTTGAATCTGCTAGACTCTAGCGTCCAAGGCTTGTATGCAAGCTCGTCCATGGTTCATGTATCAGATTCTATGGAGACTAGGGTATCGGATTACGGAATAAACCTAGTTTCATCAACAGCAGTTCTTCGAACATGGACTTCTAGTTANCATGAAGTTGCAGGAAACATCGATTCNGGATCAGAANTAACCGNTTGGTCTATGACATCGACTAGTAATCTAAATTCTGATACNTCGGGAGACGGNGTCTTGAATTACGGAACTAATCAGAATCTAAACTTACAATCTTCAACAAACAATCGTCTTTGGGAAATGCAAGTAGACTTTGAGGACTTATCAAACAACCCTGTTGACGCAGATTGGCAGGTACTAGGCTTCAGCGGAACAGCAACATCTGGTACTGCATATCTGCCAATTAGCGAAGCGGGCTCAAAAATTACTGCAACATTTGCAGGTGTTGGGGCAATATCTAATCCAGTCGGTAGTCAAGGTGGTTCTCACACCATGCAAGTTCCGATAATGCCTCAGGGAGATTGGGATTTAGTTGCTGGAACTACAGTCGTCCTAGGTCCTACCGAGGATGGCTCTCCACACCAAACAGGAGGAAATATCACAATTCCAGCTAACGCAGAATTAGTACTTCAGGGAACCACACTCAAGATACCAGAATCATCGCAATTGGTTGTTGATAGCTACGGTGATTTTGAAGGCATGAATTCAGAATTTATCGGCGATATTATCTCTCACTCTGCTCTATTTGGCGACTCCGAATCTTCGAATCTAACCGTAGATGGAGATGTGTTCTGGACATCTTGTCAAAACGATATGAATTTGTTTAATCTACACATATCTGGCAATGTAACTCTCGATAATTCGTGCAAAGTAACAATCGATTCAGGCTCCACACCTACTTCCATTTTAGTTGGAACCGGAGCAGTTTTCCAGATTCAAAATACGTTGAACGTCGTTGTTCTTGACAAAGGAGAGCCTGTGCAGGGCGCAACAATAACAGTTCAAGGACAGACCGTCTCTACCGATTCGAACGGAATGGCAACGAAATCAACAACTTCGCTATTGGTAGATTCCTCGGGCACTACAACCTCTGGATTAGAGCAGGTAACAATGCAATTAGGTCAAATTACGGACTACCTNGCGTGGGATACCGCATCATCNCTTGANCACACTTTCATTGCTTCTACTATTAGTGGCGGGNCTCTTTCNGAATGGCTGGTCTTGGAAAAAGCATGGAGTCCGTATCACTTAACCTCCNACTTAGTAATNCCACAAGGCCAAACAATGACATTGAATGACGGAGTTTTCCTNCGGGTTGGGGACCAAGTCGAAATTACAGTGGAAGGTACTTTCAACTCTGGATTTTCAACAATATCTTCACTTGGAAGCGGAGCTAGGTGGGGCGGATTAGTAATTGGCAACAATGTTGAGACTTCGGCTCACCTGCTAGGAACCAGTTTGGTTGAGGGGGCACCATTAGTCAGCGTGGATGGAAAAGCAAACGTTGTGATCAGTAATGCATATCTTGCACGCACTGTTGCGGCTGAACCGATATTGCGCACAACAAATTCCGCAAATGCCACCGTAGAAATCTCATCAACAATGTTCTCTGATTCTGCTTCGCATTGCCTAGAGGTGCAAGGAAAAATTGACCTTTCAATGAACGATGTAACGATGCAAAATTGTGCATCAAGTTCAGTATGGGCGCGCGGAGTAAATTTAGCAGTTGATGGCCTTTCTGTACAACAAATAGTAGATTTGGATGGNGTGACAGGAGAAATCGTAAATCTAGTTGGAGAGAGCGTTGAAATTAGTAATTTGAATGGATTTAGGTTGATTAACATTGAACTTGAATCAATAGTTGGNACTGATAATCGTCAAGTNACAATTGATGGAGGAAAGTTCTCCAANGCTCCTGCTATAGACATGGATAATACTGCGGGTGAATTTACTGATNTNGAAATCGACTGTCAAGGTAGCGGCACTGCGATTACAGCTCACCACGGGAGAGCGTCAGCGCCTCTAGTAATTTCACAATCAACCATTACATCNTGTACTAAAGGAATAGATTTGCATACCGATGGCGAATCAGCACCTGTAGAGCTNANGGATGTAGAAATTCACACAGCCGTAGCAGTATCTAGTGAGGGTTCAGGAATATCAATACACGGTGGAACAGTAAACGGTTCAGTTGATATTTCCTCAGCAGTNGCTAACCTGTTTGATGTNTCTCNTNCGTCTTATTCTGTATCACAGGGAGAAATCAGAATTTGGTCCACTCACATCTTTGATATTNGATTAAATGGCCAATCGCATGAAGCAGAACTAGAAGTATCGGTCTCAGATTATTGGTCNGAGAANTTGCTCGGTAGTAGCGTTATNGTTGCTTTACCTAACATGCTTTACACAGAAACAGATGTGTTTACCTATGACGTGGTTGAAGTTGTANCGACGTCAGAGGGTATGCCAGAGACCACAGGTTCCTATGAGTTCGGATTGGATNAAGAGGAAATCATCACNATANATATGCTAACTAATCAACCGCCCACGGTTGAAATTATTATTCCAGATGATGGNTTTACAATAATGGAAACATTACCTATCGAAATAAGAGCCGTAATTTCCGATGATTTGGATTCTGAAAGCGAGTTGGATGTCGTTTGGTCTGTTGTTATTGGTCAAACTGAAGTCATGAAGTTATTTGGTCCATGGAATAATGTCACCGATTTACAAGTCGGTATGTATGTACTCAATGTGGAAGTAACAGACCTTCAGGGACTGACAGCTACAGANTCGATATTCTTCGAGGTAACCATGCTTGANACAGACGGNGACTGGGGAGCAACATGCGATATAGAAACCTGGTATGACAAAGAAGAGAGCGTGTATTGTGGCCCTGATAGTTTCGATGCCAATGACGATAACGATAGGGCTCTTGACATAGCAGACGCATGGCCTACAGATCCGTGTGCAAGTATTGACACAGATAACGATGGCCAACCTGACGATTTGCACTGCCCACTTGGTGCAACAACATGGCTAATTGCAGACCAAGATGACGATGGAGACGGAATTCCGGATGTACTTGATGGACAAGANTCTTCTGAGGAGTCTGANGGAAGTGGAGGATTAATTCTCTTANTATTCATCGTTGTAATTATGTTNGCAGCCGCTACAATGATTGTGCGTCGCAAGAATGAGGGCGAGTAGGAATGGCAGAATTAGCCAGNAATATACCAGANTCGGAATTGATGGCTCAATTTTGNGTTGCTGTGTTACTTGTTATTGTGATATGGGATGCATATTGGTTAACTAGACAAAGAATCGACATACCAAACCTTGGCGAACTTCCAAATTCAGGNTATGCCTGGGAATCTAATCAATCGCAAGAGGTTTCGAGGCAATGGGCAAATCTCCTCACCATGGGAGCTATGATGATATTACCTTGGATGCTCGCTGAGTTATCCAACACTCCAACTATNTGGGTGTGGATCTGGGATGTGCTTCTTGCGTTTCACGTANTATCTTTGCTTATTCCAAAAAGATATGCAATTACATCCACACATCTTTTTGCAGACGGACAAAAGTATGAGTGGAGTAGATTGAAACTGGCAAAAAAGCAGCCAAAAAAGAGAGTAATGTTGTTGCGCAAAGGGTGGGGCCCTTTCGGGCCCCTCCCCTTGGGCGGTAGTATCAGCACATTGGCTGTAGTCATTCCAAAGATTCAGTTACTTCTTAGTGAAGAAGAGTGAATCATTCCTCAGATGAGGAAGCCTTGGTGTCCATGGTTGCTGCATACCAGACCATCATACCGAACGCAGTCTTGTTGACAACGTCAGCAATGTTGTATAGTATGTTTAGGTTGTCGATTGCACCTTGTGTTGCATCTTGACCCATTAGCCAGCCTAGTGGGTAAATTGCCCAACCGACTGTTAGGATTCCAGCCATAGCCTTGAAAGCGAATTGTGTACCTTCGCTTGCGTCGCTGACCTTTTCCTTTGCTTCTCCAGCCCANAGNTCGTANATGATGTATAGCCATGCTAGTACACCGATTGCGAACAGTGGTGTTTCCATTCCATCAACTGCCTCGATACTGGACTCAGACAAGAATCCAGCAACTAGCATAACAATGGATGCTCCGAAAAGCTTCCAGAATAGCACAGCAGATGCTGCACCAATTGCTGCTAGAATTAGGTAGAACTCAGATACCTGTAGAGGTACTGTGATCAACCAGTCGATGTAACGCATNACTAGTGGAGACNNTCCTGTTNCNACCCAGTGCTCGCGCATGTAGGTGTAGTGGTACCATGCGATACCAGTAACCAATGCTGCGACGGTCATGGATGTCTTCCACTTTGCTGCTACGTTGTTTCTTTCCAAGATGAAGAACACCGTAGATGCTAGCATCATAGCGGTAGCAATCCAGAAGGATACACCGACCATGTCGGTTTCCTCTAGCATTCCTGTTGCGCTATGGCTGTCTGCAGCTACGCTACTAAGAGTTAGTAGACCCAGTGCTCCCACCAATGTTAGGCTTGATGTTCTAGTTAGTTTAGATTTATTCATCAGTTCAATTTTTTTTTGATTTACTATATAAAAGACTGTATTTTTCTAGGGGTAAAAACTACCATTTTGCCAGTTTTTCTCCAGTTTGGACGGCCCACATTCGGGCATAAATTCCACCTAAATCGACTAATTGTTCGTGATTTCCGTCNTCTAAAATCCTGCCATTATCCATGACAATTATGCGGTTTGCATTCCTNATCGTTGATAATCTATGAGCGATAATAATAGCAGTTTTGCCTACCGATATCTTNCTNATTGACCTTTGCAATGCAGCCTCTGTTTCATTATCNACAGCAGATGTTGCTTCGTCTAGAATCAACACNGGNGCATCTTTTAGCACAGCTCTAGCAATTGCAAGCCNTTGTCTTTGACCTCCTGATAACCTGTGGCCTCCTTCACCAACCATGGTGTCCCANCNNTCCGGTAATTCTTCTATGAAACCAGAAGCTTCNGCAATCAAACCTGCTGATTTTACATCCTCATCAGAAGCATCAGGATTCCCGTATCGAATATTTTCCATTATAGATGTGGGAAAAAGTGTGATGTGTTGATCAACAAGTGACATGGACGATCTTAACTTGCTTATTTCCCAAGNTTGTAGTGGNTCATCAGCCCATTTTATTTCACCATCCNGCGGGTCTGAAAACCGNAGTAGCAANTTGATNAGTGTGGTTTTGCCTGACCCGGTTGCTCCAACAATTCCNGTTGTGTGGCCTGCNGTTATTTCGAGATTCAAATTATCAAAGACCTTGTCTCTCCCAGGATAAGCGAAACTCAACTCCTTAATCTGGATATTCGAATTAAGGATGTCTTTGGTATCAGGATTATAATCGCCGTGTTTTATTTCAGTGGGCGAGGACAACACATCAAGGATTCTAGTACTTGATGCCATTGCTCTCTGATATAGATCAAAGGTTTCGCCTAGCCTTGTTAACGGCCAAAGAAGCCTCTGTGTCATGAATACAAGTACCGAATAGGCTCCTATCGCTAGAACTCCTTCCAGTGTTAGCCAACCTCCTAGTAGCAATGTTGCAGTAAATCCGGATAGAATTGCCATTCTAATCATTGGGACAAATGCAACAGATAACCTGATTGCTTTACGATTAGCCTCCCTGTATTCATTACTGAGGTCCTCTACTCTCCTTAATTCTCTATCTTCTGCAGTAAAAGATTGGATTGTTGACATGCCCGATAAATCGTTCTCCAATAATGCATTTAGTTTTCCTGCAGTGTTTCGCACTTCTGCATATCTTGGTTCAAGACTTCTCTGGTACAGAAAAGAACCCCATACAATAATCGGTATTGGAAGAACTGCAAAGAGTGCGACCTTCCATGATATTGCGATAAATACAGCACCTACTACAATTACTGTGGTGGTTACTTGTAAGAGATCATTAGCTCCTTTATCTAAAAACCGTTCAAGCTGATTTATGTCATCATTCAAAATTGCGAGAACATCTCCCTTTTGTCTTTCATCAAACCACCCCATTCCTTGTTTTTGCACGTGGTCAAATGTTTCCAACCTCAACTCGTGTTGCACAGTTTGTGCTAAATTCCTCCACAATACTCCGTAAAAATATTCGAAAAGAGACTCAAGACCCCATATTAGAAACGTTAGTACGGATAACAGAATCAATTGGTGCCATGGATCTTCCCATCCAAACTGGGCTAGGAAAGACCCTTCTCGCAAGACAACAACATCCACAGCTAAACCGATTAACAGAGGAGGAGCCAAATCCCAAATTTTGTTGAGTACAGAGCACAGAGATGCAAGTCTNATTGTGCCTTTGTGNGGGCCCATATATTTGAGTAAACGTCTGAATGGCCCNACTTCGCTCATGTGTCCNGTTACAGGTTCAATGTATGATAATACTCGTATTGAATCAANNGTAATTTCTCTATGCCAATGATAAATAGATACCAANTTNGNNGTTTNTTCATGGAATGGACTAGGAGTGGNGANGACCTGTTCGTAAGGGTTGACCCNGGAGAAGAAATCCATGAATCTCTTCAAGCATTGGCCGATGAGGTTGGATTCAACGCCGCTGCTGTCACTAGTGGCATTGGAAGAACTAGAGAGAATGTCTANGGATATATGAATGAGCAAGGAGTATACATTCGGCGTAAATTGGAACCTGGTTCAGAATTGGTTAGTTTGTCAGGAAATATNGCGAGNAAGCAAGATGGTAGTGCATTCACTCANATTCATTGNTGTTGGTCAGATGATGACAACAATGTTCACGCAGGTCATATGTTTCAGTGCGTTGTACACGTTGTTGCGGAAATACATATCCGCATCATGTCAAAAGTNGTAATGACGAGATGCCCTCTTCCCGATGTTGAGTTGTTAGGGCTCCAATTTTCGTGATGTTCATAGCCTTCCACACATGCGAAGAATCATGGCCGGAGAAGACCGAATAAGGTATCTGGCCGATGCTATCAGGTATCATCGTGAGCTGTATTACAATCATTCAGCCCCTGAGATNTCAGACNCAGAATTTGATGCNNTATGGGATGAATTAACCANATTAGATCCATCTAATGAGGTATTGCATGAAGTAGGCCCGGAGCCTTTGCCAGGTACAGTAAAGGTAGAGCATATGTTTCCAATGAGNTCGTTGGATAAAGGCACTTCTGACCAAGATATTGTTCACTTTGTAACTCAGTCAACCTTTGGTGGGAAGCAGTATCTTGCTCAACCAAAATTAGACGGATCTGCGCTTTCATTAGAGTACGTTGCAGGCAATTTACACAGGGCAGCCACAAGAGGAAGCGGTGAGAGAGGAGAAGATGTTACATTGAATGCAAAACAGGTTGCAAANGTCCCTNTACGANTGAATGAGGCANTCGACTGCCATGTTAGAGGTGANGTTGTAATGCCTCTGGAGGTTTTTGAGCAGAAATACAGCACAGTTTCTCCAAACCCGCGAAACCTCTGTTCGGGTGCTNTAAGGCAGAANCACGGAGACGGAAAGGCNGAAGCGTCAGACCTTGTGTTCTGTGCTTACGATGTAAAATTTCCAAACACNTCTCCANNGGCCACCAATGATAGCGAGTTATTGTCTTGGCTGCAAAAAGCTGGAATTGAACCAGCCCCATGGGAAGTATTCGATTCNGAAAANCTGCAAGAGGATATGATTNAATACACTAAGAAGTGGAGTGAAAAAAGATCTAGTTACGAGTACGAGATAGATGGAATTGTTTTCAAATTAGANAATCTTGACCAGCGTGAAAATCTTGGTATGACTGCACACCATCCAAGGTGGGCGCTTGCATGGAAATTCCCATCACAAGAAGCGTATTCNGTATTACTGGATGTAGATTGGCAAACAGGAAGGACNGGGGCTGTGACTCCAGTAGCTAGGATNGCTCCGCAAATGGTTGGNGGAGTGACAGTNGAAAACGTAACACTGCATAANGTCGGAGAGGTTGAGCGTCTCGGGATAAAGATAGGAGATAAGGTAAAAATAACTAGAAGAGGAGATGTTATTCCAAAGATTATTGAAAATATGGGGGCCTCTTCAGANGCTGATTTACTTGGAAGGTTTCATGCAGACGGCTCTGAATTTACTGGCAAAATTTCGGCAGAAGTTATTCAGATTCCGAAAACCTGTCCAGCATGTAGTCGTGATCTNATCATGGAGGGCGCATTTTTACGGTGCATTGCCCTTGAATGCGATGCCAGAACATCACGGGCCCTAACATACTGGTGTAGAACTTTAGAAATGGATGGCATTGGTGAAAAACTGATAGATGCGTTGTTAGATTCAGGGTTGGTAAACAATATCGCAGANTTGTACAGGCTAACCCACTCACAANTAACCAGACTAGATAGAATTGGAGATAAGAGCGCCTACAATATTCTTGACGAATTGGCTAAAACAAGAACCATTCCGTTGTCAAAATTCTTACATGCTTTAGGAATTGAAAGAATAGGTCCTGANGTGGGCTCNANGATATCTCAGCATTTTACATCNCTACACAACTTGTTAGATTGGGTTGATACTGGAACTATTGANGAGNTGACAGTAATAGACGGTATTGGAGAAAAGGTTGCAATGATTTTCAAAGANGGAATNGCAANNAGAATTGNTCTGATNACAGAGTTAGCTGAAATTATNCAGGTTGAGAACGAAGAAAAGGCTGCTACAGGAGTACTCGATGGGATGTCGTTCTGCATAACAGGCTCACTTTCTAGACCCAGAAAAGAAATTGCTCTAGCAATAAAAAACTCTGGAGGAAAGGTAGTGGGTAGTGTCAGTGGAAATCTCGACGTATTAGTTGCAGGAGAAAAAGCAGGCAGTAAATTAGCAAAAGCCCAATCATTGGAAGTTGATGTATGGAATGAAGAACAGTTATTCGACAAAATTGCAGAAACAAAGAAAGGTCCCAAGACATTATTTGATTATGACTGATAACCAATGTACATAAACCACAGTACATGGTCCCACGCCCATGAATAAGAAATCACTACCAATATTTTTGGTTCTGATTATACTTGTTTCATTTGTTCCCACCACGCTAGGGAATAGCAACGGTAAATACTCCTCAGGCTCAGGTTGTGGCTGCCATTATGGAAGTAGTGCAACGGTAACAATGTCGGGGCAACCATCATCGTACACCCCAGGCTCAACATATACTCTTTCGATATCTGTTAGCAACGGTGTATCTGGTACAAAAGGCGGATTTAGCTTAGAAGCCAGTTCAGGTACTCTAACAACAGCAGGTACTGTTGGAATAATGTCTGTTAAGGTTAATTCTGCCGGAACTAGCGCAACTCACACAACAAGCAGTTATCGCAGTTGGAGCGTTGATTGGATTGCTCCATCCACAGGAACCGGAAATGTTCAGTTCAAGCTTGCAGCAATGACTGCCAATGGTAATGGAGGAACTGGAGGTGATGCTTGGGGAACTACCACGATTAACGTACCAGAAGCAGCCGCAGCACCAAATAATCCGCCAACAGCATCTAACTTACAACTATCCCCGTCTAATCCTGTGACCTCAGATACACTTACTGTCTCTTACAGCTATCAAGACCAAGACAATGACACAGAATCAGGTACGGAAATTCGTTGGTACAAGGACGGGGTTCTAGAGCCATCTAGAAACGATATGGTTACGGTCACTCCAGATTATACCTCTAAGGGCGAACAATGGAATGTAACGGTAACTCCAAGCGATGGAGAGGATTATGGTACTCCTATTCACTCTTCGAATTTGGTAATCGTCAACTCAATTCCGTTGATTAATTCTGCAGAGATTAATCCATCCCCTGCAATAGACACAGACAATTTGTCGATTGATTGGGTAGAATTCGATGCAGATGGTGACAATTTATCCGTTAGTGGCGTTGAGTGGTATGTTGATGGATCCAAAGTCTCAGCCTTTGATGGCGATTTACAGATACCATCGGTTGCTATCAGGGATGGCGATGTGTGGCATGCAAAAATCAAAATTAATGATGGAGAGGCTGATAGCGTCTGGTTTACAACCCAAGACATTGTAGTTGGAAGTAGTAACAACGCCCCGACAATGACAAGTGTATCTATTGAAGGTGATTATACAACTCTAGACGATTTAATCGCAACAGCAACTGCCGATGACATTGATGGCGATTTGCTCACATTCGAATGGCAATGGTTGGGCACTAACTTCGATACAGATACACTACCTTCCTCAGAGACATCCAAGGGTCAGATATGGATAGTAAAAAGCAGAGTAACAGATGGATTNGTCTACTCTGACTGGATGGAAAGTAATAGTGTNATTATNCAAAACTCCGCTCCGATTTTGAACAGCCTTTCNNTTGATCAAGANACCATTTTCTTCGAGAGTGAAGCAACTTACACATACGATGCATATGATGCGGATGGAGATCAGTTATTCACCAACGAAGTNTGGAATAGGATTGGAGACAATTACACACTTACATTGACAATAAACGATATTGGGATGGCCGTCTCAAATGAATTATCAGACTCTGTGCAGATAGTCAACTCACTACCTGTCGTGGAGTATGACGGGCCAATATCACAAGATGCTCTTACTGACATTATGTTAGAAGTAACTAGTTCAGACCCAAATGGAGATGATGTAACACTTGACTGGGAATGGACACGAAATGGTTTCGAGACAGATTACAACCAATCAACTATACCATTATCGAATCTTGGAGCAGGAGATATTTGGATTGCTACTATAACACCGTATGATGGAATAGATTTTGGTGAGGCACTTTCCATTCAAATTACCATCAATAACACAGGACCGAGTGCTGTAATTACTCCTCCAGAGAGCTTAATTGAGGGGGCAGTTGTCACATTCTCGGCATCTGAATCTACAGACTTAGATGGTACGGTTGTAAATGCTATATGGTCTGTTGATGGCGAGGTGGTCCACAGTGGCTTAGCATTTGATTATTTGATGACAAATCAATTAGATCTCACGGTTAGAGTTATAGATAATTTAGGAGCATTTGACATTACTTCTTCTGTATTTATTGGCGAGAAACCTCCTACGGCATCAAGTGTTGATGCAAAAATCGAGGATAGTATCGTGAAGATTTCTTGGTCCGGCCAAGCGGAATCTTGGGCTATTGTTCACAATGGTGATTTCATTGATTCTACTAATACTACGAGATACGAACATGCCCCAGTGATTGAGGGAAATCACACTTACAATATTCTTCCAATAGTTGACGGACAAATAATCCAGTGGACCGATGAAACATCTACTGTAACAGTTGAATTAACCTCTTCTAGCGTGCCTGAAGCACCAGGACCAAGCGATTTAGCAGGGATNATATTCAGTATNGCAATCTTAATTTTAGGTATTGCTGGTGTGACTATATCNTTTATTCCAAGGAGGGAGTAGATGNGAGTAANAGCAGTTATGATTCTTGTTTGTTTAGTTCTCTGCACTACTATATCTACTGCAAACCCCGGAGGAAAAGGGGATGAAGTTCGGTCAAGGGATTGTGCAGGNTCNTGCCATGCAGCTTCTTCAACGAACGGAGANTCTACAGCCATCCTATCTATTCAGTATCCCTCAGAAGTGTATGCAGGTCTCTTACTCGACATACAAACATCGGTAGANTCAGTTGAGGTNAGCTCAACAAAAATGGTCGGCCTTGCCTTGGTTGTTAACCCTGATAGAGCAAAAGACATCCCTACAATAGATGGGTGGGAAATTGTCACCGATCCAAACGGTGGGAACAATAACTATGTCGAGGTTGTTGATGCATTTTCATCCTCNTCAAACATAACAACAACATGGACATTGAGAGCTCCNAGCTCACCCGGCGTATATTCGCTATACTTGGCGGTTCAGCACGGTTCTCCCGAGGGCGGAGTGGCTATGACTGGAATTTCACAAGAAACNGAAATTATTGTGGCGGAGGTTCCAGAAAATCTTCCCAGNCTAGCTGCGGACTGGACTCCAACCAATACAAGANTAATCGGTAGCGAAACCACNATTAAAATTGAAACAGAAAATACCGATTCATTAACGGTCGAAATGAAGAATGGTGGAGAAATTGTAACGCTAGATGTTATCGATAACGAGGTCGTTATCCCTGCAGCGGTGAACCCCGGAGTGATCGAATGGAGGGTGATTATGGAAGGTGAGGGCCCTACACAAACCTCTCCTTGGTTTAGACTTACATCAAGTGAACCAGGTTGGGAGGTAGATGAATTAGCGCTATATCTCCAAAGTATCGCTCTATTGCTAATATCCCTTGGCTTGGTAATTATCTCAAAACCGAGCAAAAATCAGGNCAGAAGCAAATACGANAACACGGACATAGTTGCTTCGCAAATAGAATCACAAAATTTACCATCCAAAACAAATAGNACCCCACCAATTCCTGCTGGAGGAATNCCTGAAGGGTGGACTATGGAGCAATGGGAATACTATGGGCATGAGCACTTGTCAGAATTACAGTCGGAGGATTCCCAATGATATCCGCTGGCACNCTTCACGTTATTTCGACGGAACTTACCGTTGGGATGTTCGCTTTATCTGGGGTAGCCTTCCTTCTTTGCTTCTTGAAGAAGGGGCCAGAATCTAGAGAGGCAGTNGCACACTGGGCGCTGCTTGGTGGTTTGATCGCTACCCCNCTAGCCATTNTNACGGGGATTAATTCCTCACCAGGAGAAGGNTTTACTAGCCCACTACTGGCCAATAAAATGCTTCTTTCTATGACCTCAGTAGGTCTTGCTGTTGGCGTTTTACTGAGAAGAAAATGGGATTTTGTAGTTGATGCTAGGCATTCAAGNTTAGGGATG
This sequence comes from Methanobacteriota archaeon, assembly GCA_002694245.1. GTDB lineage: Archaea > Thermoplasmatota > Poseidoniia > Poseidoniales > Poseidoniaceae > MGIIa-K1. The sequence continues at coordinate 10,440 of NZLM01000020.1, read as the reverse complement.
CTATCTGTAGGGTTGATGATGGTTACAGCTGGTATNGGTGGAGAGTATTCTCGCTCNGAGACATTGNTATTTTTTNTTCCAAAAGAAACTGTACCTTTNTTCCCAATTTGGGCAAGTGTACTCATTGCGATTATCGGTTGCGTATTAGTNGCCAAATCAGCCATAGAGCATAGAGGNTGATGTAGGNGCTGGACTTGGTTCTGCGCCCTCAATCATCTTTCGAATTTGATCNTCTAATTCCTTAGCTTCCTCNAANAATGGGCCGTGGTCCAGGTCAGCTACAGGCAGCATCTGATTTAGNAACTCAATTACTACTGCCGCAGCTCGAGCATCAGGGAANCTCGGATCAGCCTCAACCATGATACTCATGATGTTGCGTCCGCGCGAAGCGCCTTCACTTAGCATNGCACCNGTCATGCCCTTGATTACTCCATGTTGCAATAGAGGAATACCCATTCCCTCAAGCAAGCCGGTCATTTTCTCTGTTGCTGCGATTCCAAAGACATCGATTTCTTCTGTATCTTCATAATCNACTACAGGCTCTTGTCCGTTGAGGTTACCCTTCATACCCTTNTTTGGGAATGCATCGATTAGNACGCCAACAGAGGCTTTTTGCTCTTTAGACCAGACAAANAGAGAGTTNACAATATCGTGAATCAGTGGTTCAGGAACGATTAACTCACTCATCAATAGTAAGACCTTGTCACATCCTTCGATTTTACAGATAGGTTGACCTGCATATGCTCTTATCGGCGGCAGAGGGGATCCATCTTGAATCAAACAAATTGGAGGAAGTTTTGGATGTGCAACGCCTCCAACAAATTCTAATTTCAAATGGTCGATTAAGAAATGTGCAACTACACTAGAGACCATTCCTACGCTAGGAAAACAACAAACAACGAGTGCATCCTCAAGGTCCACACTCTTATCAAGCCACACTTTCGCTCCTTCCATGATTAAGTCAGGTTACATCATGTGTATAATCTAGCCGGCTTCCTAATCAGACAAAATAAGAAGCAATTTGAAGGGGAACATCGTAAGCAATACATGAGCGGAGAGAGGCAACACACACTTTCTCCTTCAGCTTGGAATAGGTTCGAAACCTGTCCTAGAATGTATTGGCTAAGCCGGCAGAAATTACCGAGAAAGGCGGGAATGGCTGCAAGTTTAGGGACAGCAGTTCACGCTTCTATTGAAGATCTATTACAAATCGATCTCAAGGGTAAGGACCCAACCGAAACCCACTGGCTTCCTGATATGGCTGAAAAGTTCCTGAGATCTCGCTGGCAAGAAGAGAAAGAAATCTTTCTTTCCACCCCAAGAAGGCCNTCTTGGAAAGAGAAAGATTGGGATAAGGCAAAAAAAATGCANAGAGGAGCAATTAAAATCCTACTCGAATTTATNGGTGCCAGCGAAGTNACNCCTCTGAAAACAACTGTGCAAATGTGGAACATTTTACTGTCTAGAGTGATAGCAGTTGAAGGAGAACTAAGGACTCAAGATAANCGNTTAATGGGCAGGTTAGATATGTTGTTTGCNGATGTAGATTCTTCAGGCAAACTTCAGGGCTGGGTAGTTGCAGATTTGAAAACTGGAAGGGCNCCGGATAGNCAATTAAAACCTGAAGTGCAAAGGCAGTTGCTTCTTTACAGGGATATTTTGTTGTCAAATAATCCGAATGCACCACCTGTAAAAACNGAGGGATGGTACACTGCNAATTCCAAGCGATATACGGCCAGTGGTGATTCGGTTTTGGAGGATGCATTCAAAGCATGGGAAGCAACCAAACCTAGTACAGAACCTCTCGAAGCGAAACCAGGAAACAATTCGTGCGGNGGGTTCTGTGATTGGAAAGCATGGTGCCCTCATTGGTGGACATGGCGATTAGAAAATGGCACTNTAGGAACTGAAGACTTCTCAGATTCAGTGATATTGTTACATCACTATGATTCCAATAACGGTTCTGGGTTAGCTGAAATTTGTGAACCAGCAAATGACCAAGGAAGGGCGATGCCAACCGGNATACAAATCCCAATTAGTTTTGATGGCAGAGGAAAAGAAGCGCTGCAGGAGTTATTGAGTTCGGGACATCAAGGACCCATTTTCATTGGTAGTGCGATGACTAATAGAGATACATGGAGAGTAGGGCANTGGTGTGATGTTCTTGCGTGGTCACCTATCCCTGATGCTTGAGATAAATTCACNTAGTACATTTCTCGCNTCTTCATCTTCNATGCCTTTAGGTGATAGTAACCAATCTACGTACCTNGGGTCCTGTTTAAGNACAGTANTGATGTCNGTTCCACGGTGCCTTCCAAAACCAAGGATGTAAACNCCATCCTCTATTCTTATTCTTCCATGTTCGTCTAATGATTGTAAGTCAGACAAAGATCTACCAAGCTCACTCTCNTCGTTTCTTATTTCNCCGCTGATTAACCACTGTTCTACTTCTTTGATTCCTCTTCTAAAACTAGATGGATGATCNCGCATAATTTTCCAAAGTAGCAGTANACTAGCAGCAGCATCAGCAGCAGCATCGTGCGCTTTGGACAGATCNATACCATGCCTAGAGCACTGCGCTCCTAGATTGTGAGGCCGAGGTATTTTCAANCGTCNTACAGCNTCAAGAGTATCGAATATCGCTAGTGGTTTTGGGGGGATCATTCCNCACCNGAAAAATTCATTTTCAATCAACGGCATGTCAAATTTTCTTGCATTGTGGCCTACGATTACNGCACCATTCATCAAATCAAAAAGTTCCTGGGAATAATGCTTGAACACGGGCTCTGCTTTTACATCANTATCGTATATCCCATGTACTCTCGANGCCCCCATTGGAATAGGCCTTTGTGGGTTTACCAATATGTCATAATTTACAGANTCACCATCTTCCATTGCTCCAACTAGAGCAACCTGTACTATNCGATCGTTATTCGTGCTTATTCCTGTTGTTTCTAGGTCGAATGCGAGGACTTTGTGTCCATGCAATATATCGACCATGGTTGAGCGTAAAGCAGGTCCCAAATGAACATCACGGCAAAATGGCTATTTCGATAATGTCGCCANATNGTGGTATGGGAGTCAAGGATTGGTTCAAGAAAAAGGGAACCGAATCAGAGAAAGAAGAGATTTCTTTAGAACCCGAAATCGATCTACCAGAGATGAATAAAGAATCANTAATCTCACAAACTATGTCTGAGTTTGCTCTTGACGATGTAGAATTAGAAGANGAGGAAGTTGTTGAAGTAGCACCAGAGTACGATTCAGGNGATGTAGATGTAAACGCTCTTCTCGATGATGAAATGGAATCGAACTATGANCTTAACACTGTAGAGGAAACCGAATTCGAAGATTTATTGGCCGATGCAGAGATAATTGGTGATTTGCCAGACGTGATAGATTTCGAAAGTGGCAAATAACTAACCATTATACAGACATTATTAGAAGGGCNANACAGGNGGNGNTTTGTGATGAAGATNCAGAGNGGGCTNTTTATTTCCACTCTTCTGCTTNTTCAACTCCTCGCTGGNTGTACNTCAGTNCTCGATTCGACAGTTGANCCTCGNGCNTCNTTGACCGTAGATGGTCCAACTGAAATTCAACAGGGCGAANCAACAAATTTNGACGGNCGACAATCCGATGCAATTGAGGGAGTNATCACCGAATATAGCTGGGACTTTGGCGATGGCGAACAAGTAACTTCGATTCTNGGTTACGTCTCACATCAGTTNCTAAAGGCGGGCCAATTCAATGTGAAATTGACTGTTACCAATGANCAAGGAGGAACCGACTCAACAAGTGTTCTGATAAGAGTCAATGGTGCTCCAGTGATTAATTTGTCAATGCCAGAAGTTGTNAGGAGCGGAGACATAATCCTTCTAGATGCATCGAAAACAGTCGATCCTGAGGGCGGTGCACTGGACTTCATGTGGGATTTGAATTTCCTCGAAGACACAAATGGCGATGGGGATACTAGAAACGATATCGANTCAACTGAGCCACTTGTCTATCTNCCAACAATTTCNAGTGGCTCGATAATGGGATCTTTGACTGTAGATGATAACGAAGGAGGAGTTGCATCTCAGCAGTTTAGTATCGATGTCCAACAAAGAAGGTACAAGGTCTCATGGGTACAGAATTCGTATGAATGGGAATTCGACGACTATCTTGCGCAAGGCGAAACTTGGACTCAAAACATGACTCCNGGAATAGGNGTAAGAATCCTCNCATATGATGCACTTCTGGAGTTAGACCAAGACTTTGTATTACCTCCCGACAATTTCACTTTGTCGATAAATATCATGGACGATGGACACCGAAGGAGTGCAGAGACTACTCCGGGTAATATTACCAGAAATGAATCAACTATGGCGGAACTAAATGCCAGCAATCTGAATCCAATACCTGAAGGGGGAGTCTATGACTCAGACAGCGCCGATCAGCTTCTGGAAAGTTTACTGAATGAGCCCGGAGCAAGATTTGGTCAAGGAGAGTGGATTTGGTCGGTAGTTGCNCAAAATGCAGACCCCGACTCTATTGTGCCNGGAGCACCAGACCCAGACACTGGAAANGATTGGACATTGACTATAGTNATCAAGGTTCTAACACCAATACTCACCGAAGTGGCTTACGATTAAGTTACAAAAAATCGATTGGNTGTACAGTTTTCCAGTTAGCATTTGCTAGTTTCTTAGCTTTACCATCCGCAATAATCGGGTGTATGTGACTTAGTCTGCCATGCATACCATGGACTCCAAATTTNACTCTCAATTCTACTTGCTTGTCTCTTTCNGCAGCTTCTAACTGTTCATCNTCAAGTTCTATGCTTGCCATTTCNTTACCTGTNGATGCTGANGAAACTGAGAAACGGTTACCTTGTACATGGGTCCTTGGTCTGAAGTCCATATCATCAGGATCGTTCATCCAAACTTCGATGTCAATTGAAAGCAAATCACGAATGTTGACGCGCTTTATCTCAATAGAGTCTACCATGTTGACCNATTAGTCCGAAAGGTCGCCAATTCAAAATCTCTCGCATTGTTTGGGACTTATGGGTAAATACCCTATTGTTTCATATTGGTTGAAGAAATTGNTTGGCTTATGTCTCCACCAACATCAGGCATAGGTACCCAAAAAAAGGCAAGACTTAGCAGGCTTAAGGAAGAAATAACCAGATTTGTTTTTGCAAACCCTGGTTGTAGTGCTCAGTCAATTGTCTCNCACTTATCNAATGAAATGAAATTTAGGAATCACGGGTTAACNCCNAGAAAAATTGGTTTCTTTATCCCTAGACACCTCAAAACTAAGCTGATTTGGTGGCAGGATCATGTCGCAGGACGTCGTGTTTACGGNCCTGAAGATTCTGAATAACCGGTAGTGTCAAACAGGCCATGCTCTACGAGNGACNATGAGTGGAGTTTCNGCATACTTTGACTTAGACGGCACTCTACTNGACAGTTCGAGTGAGAAAACACTCACTGCANTACTATCGAAACGCAGGCCNTGGAGAATTCCAGTTGGGGCCACAATGTGGGGTTTAGGCTTCNTTGGAAATTTACTACGAGGCAGGTCAGTTTACGATGCAGCAAGAAATCGTGGGCACTTCGCATTCTGCANTTGGAAAATTCTGAAAANTCTTTCAAAGGAATTAGTTGATACAAAATTAGGAAAACGAGTTTCAAAAGAAGCTCTTGAAAGGCTTGAGTGGCATAAATCTCTAGGACATAGACTGGTCTTAGTTACTGCAACAATCAAACCAATGGCAGAAGCAATGTCTGATTATTTGGGCATGGACGAAGTGTATGGGTGTGGCCCAGATGAAATGACAGGAATCATGTCTGGCTCAGAAAAAGGATGGAGCGTGCCAAGAAGAAAGGGAAAGGTTCCAGTTGTNGAGAAAGATGCAGCTGATCAAGGACANAACTTGTCAGATTGTTGGGGATATGGAAATACACATGCTGACTCATTTTTCATGTCAATTACAGGAAATCCTGTCGCAGTAAATGCCGAAGGGCGTTTGAAGACAATTGCTATAGAGAAAGATTGGCTTCAATTTGAGTGGCGAGTGTAATCACCCCGCTGCGCTTAAATGGGGATGGTAGGTGGCCGTGATTACACTGGCCCCATAGTGTAGCCTGGATATCACAGTGGCTTGCGGAGCCACGAACCCGTGTTCGAATCGCGGTGGGGCCGCTCTACTCCTCTTCCATTACCANGGTGACCTTTTGNTCTAANGCTAAACGAGCCGACGAGTTGATCAGAGGCAGAACTGCTAGAGCAAGACAAATTGTCATGCAAGTTGCTGCTATGTATGACCACAATTCTGTGATTAGGACCATTTCTTCCGGCAGGAAATCTTCAGCGACTTTACTCATCATNCTAGTNCCATAATAACCTCCTCCCAAACCAATAANAGCTCCAGAAACAGATAATTTNGCACCAATGGATTTCAGTTTGTAAAGCAAAATGCTACCNACTAAGACTAGTAAGCCACCGGCNGAGAAAGAGATNCCTCTGACTGTNTAAGCACCATCTTTTTTCAGNTCATCATGGTAGATTTGGTATTCTTCAACNGTTACATTCACATCTTGATCTTGNTGAGGTTTAATCTGAGTTTCAGCGTTTAAGTAGTCGTCTCTAGAGGAATTNTGTAAATCACCAAAGCCCATTAAAATCATTGAAATGGCACCAAAAAACAAAACTATTGCTATTGTTTTTGGCCCCTTTTTATCAGGTCTATTACTGAACGGTACAAATTGTGTCTCAGGATTNTCACTCACTACTACATTCCTCCAAACCNTTGCGAAGNTCCTCAGGTATCGCCCTTGATTCCATGTTGGACATTGAAACACAAACATTGACCATTTGACTTGACCATAGTAANTCCTGATTTTGGTTGTAAAATTTGTATTCCCAAGTACAGGATTTGTTTCCTACATTTGAAATCCATATTCTTGCAGTAATNTCGTCTCCGTATTTTAGCGGCTGTATGAATTTNGTTTGTATATCAACAACAGGGAATCCNATTTTCATTTCGTTGATGATGTGNGGGTATGAAACACCGCAAATNTCTAGCCAAGCATCNTCAAAGAATCGATGTGCTAGATCNTATATTCTTGGGAAATAAGCGATGCCCGCAAGGTCTAACATTGGGAAATCGACTTTTCTTGTTAGACTAATACTCATGGTTTTGCGTAAGGAGTTAGGTTCTTCAAGCATCCTCAGGCTTGGGCCATTTTTTCTGTAATACCTTAGCAAGGTCATCATCTAGTTTGGCATTCCACCAATCGCTACCTTGCCAAATAGCATANCTTCCTCTAATGCCTCTAATATCAGCATCTTTGAAGCAGCAATTTCTAAAATTAGACAAATTCAANCGAGCCTTTCTTAGGTCTGCACCTGTAAAATCACAATTATCAAAAGCAGATTTCATCAAGTCGACTTCCACCATCGATGCCCTTGTGAAATTGGAATCTGAAAAGTTTCCTTCAGTCAAATCTGCACCGTCTAATATGGATCTCTTGAAATTTGATCGGGGGTGATTACCTCTTCTCAAAATTTCTTTTGCGTGATTTTGATATGACCAATCAATTGGCTTCTCTTCCTTGTCGGTACTACTGCCCGACATCACCATTAGACCAACTCAGTATCTGCTTCGCTTGTCGAGATGAGCTCTTCCTTCGGGTGTTAGGATAGCGTATCGGTTCTTCTCTTTTGCAGACGGAGGGGTAACTAGGAAACCTCTTTCCCTAAGTCTGTTCAAGTAAAGAGATAGGTTACCTGGAGGCTCCAAGCCTGCATCTTCAAACAGTTGATCAATCACTCTTGGGGGACTGTCATTTACACCTTCAACATCTCTTAGATATTGAATTGCTCCAAGTACTTGGTCTGGTTTTCTGATTAAGCTGCAGTTGTCGATCAGCGCTTTGAATGAAGAACCACGCTCTGGTAGTCCTGCGTCTCTTGCTGCTTCCACTGCTGCTTCTATTGCATTTTCTCTCGCATTTCGAATTCTTGACAACGCTATAGACCATGTGTCATCTTCTTTAATTCTGATCAATCTTTCGTGTACGCTTGTCTGCGCTCCAGAAATATCAATTTCTACATCCCCTGCGCGGATGAGAACTTTGGCTCCGTCTTCCATTTATTCCACCTTCTTAGTATTCATAGTTCCATTCAATTTATGCAATATCAGTTCGAAACCAATCAGTGTATCAGACTCTCGGAAGCCAAACGCGGTATTAAAGACCTGTTTAGCCCAATAGAATTTGATATTTTAAAACCCGAAAATTTATCGGCCTGATTTTTGAATTTCCCAGTAACAAAATCACAAACATCAGTGATATTTGGGACAAGGCACATGAATGAATGGCTCATCACCTAAACGCCGGGGTATGACTATGAATCGAACATCACCATTCTTGATATCATTAATTCTGATATTCTCCTGCTTTCCGGTGGTTTTTGTGTCAGCAAATGCAGAATCAACTACCATATCGACGTTTAGTGGCGGTTTTGCTACTGTAGATGTCGACCTAGATGGGGGGATTATGGATAATTCGAGTTCGATTGATGTTCCGAGAAATGTAACATTCACACAAGTTAGTTTCGATTTGGAAATCGATAGTTCTGATCAATCCCCTGGCTCAGTTTGGGTTGATATTGACGAAGACGGAACATTTGAATGGGATTTCAGCGGCACAGGATATGGTGATTTGGGCCATCAAAATGATTTCTACAATGGAAATGATTGGTATGTAAAAACAGTCGCACCAGGAACGTCAAGTACACCTGGGATTATGCTGCCATCTTCTGCTAATCTCCAATCTTCCCAACTCAATGCAAGTTTTTCTCCAAGTGCAGGAGGAGGATTTTTTGCGATTGGAGCCTATGTTGATGTTGTAGAATCAGACATCGATTCCGACGGCAATCCAGAGCCAATATTCCTGTCCACTCCAGCATCAAATTTTTCCAGTAAGGTGACATTTGCAGATTGGTCGCAAGGTAGCGGAATCACGACCTCTGCTCCGATTTATACATGTAACAATGCGAGTTCAGTTTCTGTAGGTGATTTGAACAATGATAGCCAGCAAGATATTGTTGTCTTTTCGACACAAACGGGTTCTGCCTGTGTACACATCGCCAACGGGTCGTCCTTTGACCCTGTGAGGAATTTAACAGCAGCTAATGGCTTGGTTCATGGCGAAATGGGGGATCTCAATTCAGATGGTTACTCTGAGTTGATTACAATTGACTCAATGGGTACTTTGGCATACAAAACTTGGGACAATGCATCTAGTAGTTTTGGAACACCGATTACTCAACAAGTAAGTCCAAACGGGTCAGCCGGAATGCCTGCTAATCTGGTTTCCTTACATGTTGGAGATTTCTTCGGCAACGGTACAGAATCTGCCCTAGTGAAAGACCAAACCGGCCACTGGACATTATGGCAGGATTATTCTGGCATGTGGGGTGGGCCGATCACAAAGTTTGATGATATTGCACAAAATGAAATTTTGACAGATTTAGATGGTGACGGAGATATCGATTTGATTGGAACCAATGATATGGGATATGCTTTGAGAATTAATGATGGTATGGAATGGGATTTGACCAGTTTCATGAGCCAAATTGACTTGTACAATTCAACAATAGCAGATTTCGACAACGATGGAGTACTAGACTTGATGACTCCTGTACCGGGATTTTCAGATGGTAATTCTCAAACTGTAGAAGGTAATATTTCTGTTCGAAATATCAATGCAACAAATGTCAGCGGAGTTTCCGTCATTGACTTATCTCCATGGTCTATCCCAACATCATTGATAACAATGGACATGGATGGCGATGGTGTACTTGAGCAAGTTGTAGCAGCAGGGGAGGGAACTCTAGGCGTGTTCATCGGAGGTTACCACACAATCACATTAGATGCTGACGGAGATGGCACATTAGAGATGAGCCGCAGTGGATATGCAGGAAATTCTGCAAATGGACTTGACCCGTTAGTGATGTTTGATGATATGGACGGAATAAGAGACGATCTATCTCCACTTCTTCTGGTAGAACCCTCAGTCACTGATGCGTTTGGCATTTCTATGGTTAATCGCTCTATGGATGTCACAAGCTCTGGATCTGGTGAATTTAATTTTACAGATATGGACATTGGCTATGATTGTGTATTCTATGTAGAATCTAACCCTCATTCCACTTCAAATCTGACAAATGTATTGAATCAAGGTATGACGGGAGGAGTCGGCAATTACACTGTTGAAATTCCAGTAAATTCGACTAATGAAGGCAAGATATCTTTGACTAATTTGATCGCAATCCACATCCCAGGAGCGCCAAATTTGTCACTTCCAATAACGCCAACATTAACCCTTGTTAGCGCAACTCCAGAAGAGGTGATGCTGGCTTGGGACGATCGTTTTGAATTCGGTG
>NZLM01000019.1 GCA_002694245.1 Methanobacteriota archaeon | reverse complement strand
GGGTATCCAGATCATGATGCTACTGCTAACCATCTTCTTGATGGCTAGTTTTGTATCGGCATTCCCAGTATCAATAACCATATTTTTCTTAGCACTACCAGCTTTGATTATGAATATTGGTTGGCTAATGTTCTCACAAGCAGTCTGAGTACCAGTCAGCATTATGCACTGTAGGCATAAGCGATTAACATGGTTGACTCTCAACTTCTTTGGTGCGCAGGACTCGGAGCATGGGCATTTGCTATAGTAATGGCAATCAAGCCATTCCATGCCTACCTCATGTCTAGAGGCTGCGAGGACATGGTTGCTGTATACTACAACCGGAAAGTAGCACACATGGTTGCAGGTGGAATCCCACTGATAATGTGTCCAATTGTCTTTACAGACCCGATTTATCCATTGCTCGGAGGAGTTCTCGGATCCATAGGGCTAGCTGCAACGCACATCACAAACCGTAGATTATGGTGGATGCAAACTGAGCAAAACATGAATGATGCCACGTTTGCATTCATGCTCGGTATCTCTGTATATGTTCTATGGCATTATCTTGATGACGCATGGCTAGCGATACTTCCAGCACTCTTCATGGCTTATGGAGACGGTGTTACAGGAATTATTCGTAACAAATTATTTGCAAAGAGAACAAAAAGCGCGTGGGGAAATTTAGGCATGGCGATTCTTTGCATACCACTCGGATTTTTTATTGGTAAATATGCCGACCCGTCAATCCCTATTTGGGGAGCTATATCAGGCGCTGTGGCATCTTTTGTCGAAAGATACGAGTTTGGGCCAATTGACGACAATGTCCTAATTGTAATCGCATCAAGCGCAATAATTGCGATAGGTGTTCACTTAGGTCCTCTGATGTAGATTTAATTAGCTAACTGGTTCAGCATATCCTCGATAGTTTCTGGATTTGCTTCTTTGTTCTTATTAGAAATACAATTGCGCCCCAAAACTACACATCCCAGGTAGGAAAACATTTGGCGCATGGCCATGATTACGTGGGCGCCACCACCTCCACTATGTGTGGCAAGGCCAACTTTCCTTCTGTTGAACAAAGTTCTGAAATCCTGCCATTCAGTGCTCAACCACGCAACTGCATTATTCAAAGTTGGGGGCATTGAACCGTTGTATTCAGGAGCGATTACCATCATAGAATCTGCACTTGAAATCGCTTCTTTCAATTGTTTCATCCCGGGTACAACTTCTAGTTCTTTTGATCGTGCAACTGTAAACATTGGCATATCTAATTCAGCCAAATCGATAACCTGTGATTCGTGTCCCATGTCTTCAGCGGTCTTTGCAAATTTATCTGCTAATACTCTATTGTTGTCAGAGGTAGCAGTTATCATCAGTATCTTCGCCATGTTTGGGCCAGATACAATAGGTTCTCAAATTATTGCATCATTATATGAGACTTAAATCACCTGATCTCCCAAATTTTAGCGTCGTTTCTTACTCAAATCTGGCAAGTTTATCTCAATTGTTACATCGTCCTTAACTATCTTTTTGTTCAAAGATTCTTTGAATTTTTTCTCTTCATTTTTAGCATTCTCTAATTGGACTTTTGAAGGTTGATTTTTCAAAATAAAGAAAGCACAAATAAGGACCATTGGGATGAAGCAGAAAACCATGACACACTCTTCTTGACTACCCATAGGACCTAGCCAGGCATCAGACATATCCAGTGGGGGTAATAATGCCGGTCCCGTTCCACCGCCGTATCCTGCACCATTGCCTATATCATAACCAGGGTTGTAGTAGTATCCTGTCCCCTCATTATTGCCATTGTTAGTATAACTACTCGTAGATTCAAATATGCAACTAGCATCATACGTTGTTGCAGAAGGATCGTAATTTGTTGCAGACTCTACAGTACATCCAAAAATTACCTCCACGGTATTATCGAATTCCCAGTGGTATATTCCAGCGTTATAACCCGAAACGGAATGTATAATATAGTCTCCATTATTATGCCAATCTAGACCTTCAACAACTCCGCAGCTATGTGAATAATAGTAGTTTTCTTCACAAGAAAGTACACGCAATGCTCCAAACCTATCAAGCATAGAGCCGTCTTTTGCGTACTGGACTACTACTGCCGATGCATGATCTCCGCTAGAGGAATATGAGGTAGCAATCCTCTGTGAGTCAGGGGACCAAGCGATGTCTGTACAACTGCTAAGAGAATCATAATTTATCTTCCACAATAATCTTCCATCGCTTACCTTTCTCAAATATGATTCTCCCAAATTAGAACAATATGCTAATTTGGTTCCGTCGGGAGAAAACGTAAGAGATGAGATATAATGGTCGTAACCACTAGAACCATGAATGATGTCATTAATTTGTTGCATTGAATTTACATCGTACATGTATACTGTAATACCGATTGATGCAGCTAGTATTAGTCCATCAGGGCTCCAAGAGACCGAGAAATGATTATTGTTCAGTACATTGTAGTAATTAGTTTGAGGTGAAGTAAGATTCCACAACTCTTCACCATTAGTTGAATCGTATATTGCTGTAAACCTGTCATATGCTACAGCAATCATACTACCATCGGGGCTATATTCTATTTCTCCCCGGTAATGTATTCCGTTTTCTAGTGCAACATATGAGTAGTTTTCAACACCGAATGTATGTGTAATAATCCATGATTTAATTACACCTGCTGTAGATCTTGCATTCATTATAGTGGAAATATTTTTTCCGTCAGGTGACCAATCTAGATCAAATACATTCCAAGTCGATGAGAAGCTAAAAGTGTCAACTATTGTTCGACTTGATGTGCTCCAAACTATTACTCTAGAACCATGTAATGTTGCATATTTGGTACCATCTGGACTAAATTTACTATCGATTATGCGATCATCATTCAATAATGTATATTGGTATGGCATTTGCCTTTTTAGCAATTTGAAACCACCAATTGATAAGTCATCACATGATCCATCATCATCAGTAGCGGCAGGGTCGTAATTTGAAGAAAATATAGATGTGCATCCTCTCTTTTCATCGATATCATCTATGCCATCATTATCCAAATCATAATCACAACTTCCATCATTATCAGTTGCATTTGGATCGTAATTGTTTGCAAGATATTGGTTGTTCATAAACATACGACTGTCAGTACAGCCTCTGACCTCATCAACATCTAAAACACCATCATCATCCAGGTCATAATCACAGCTTCCATCGTCATCTGTTGCATGAGGATTGTAATTATTTGCTAGATAAGCGAAATTAGAATATTTACGGGAATCAGTGCACCCCGGGATTTCGTCTGCATCCAATATTCCATCATCATCCAAATCGAAATCACAAGAGCCATCATCCAATGTAGCATTTTGATCATAATTATTTGCGGTTACGTTAGTGCAACCACTCACATTTACTGATACATTATCTGATTCTGTTGACAACTTGAAATTAGTCTTATGTTCTTCTAGTTGAAATGAGTTCACTGAAGACATTGTAGGTAATATCATTGAGGATACGCAAAGCAATATAACGATTGCAATAGTGGTTTTCCTCATGACCATAGGTAACTTAATCATATTTATAACAAAAATCCCGGTTTTACTCGGGAAGTTTGCATATTGTTATTTTCTCTTGAAAACAGTTGACACATAGGGTCTCTCGCCACCAAATGGATTGATATGGATATGCCGTATTGATTCAACAAGCAGCCAATTTTCACCTAGGAGTTCAACGAGCGAATCCTCATCATGAGTATGCAAATCTAATCCACAGCATACTTTTGCGCCGTCCTTAGAGAATGATTCGATTACAGCATATCCTCCGCTAGAAATGCATGATTCAAGATTTGACACATATGTTTCTCTTTCACTTTGCTTTAACAGAAAATGTAACACTGCACGGTCATGCCAGATATCGAATTTTGGTAATTTTATGGGTTGACTTATGTCTGCTTGTAAATATTTGATATTATCTCCATGCCTTTTAGATAACAGTCGCAGAGCTTCAGATGATATGTCTAAAACTGTAACATCGTAGTTATCGTTAACCAGCGAATCAATCAGTGTTGTAGTGCCAGCACCAACGTCGATTAGATTCTTGCCATCACAATATGATATCAAGTCCATAGAAACTGCATGCTCTTTTTGATACCATCCTAATTTCGTGGCATCAGTAGATGAGTAGGCATTATTCCAATGATCTAAATCACTAGGCATAATTTCAACTCATTGAAAAGAAACATCAACTTCCATGGTTTCACTCACAGAAAGACATACTGGGCAGTTACAACCCTCGGTTATTAACCAAGATCGGTCTTCCAATTTCAAATCTGATGGAAGATTAATGACGACTTCAAGTTTCGAAATACGTCGAGGATTAGAACTCATAGTTTTCTCGACATTTCCACTCATTTGAGACACATCAATGCCCCTTGAATCGGCACGAATTGCAACTATCGTCATGATACAAGTCAGCATGGAAGTGGCGAGTAAATCTGTTGGAGAGAAAGATTCCCCTTTACCCATATTATCAATAGGAGCGTCTGTAATCAATGTTGCTCCAGATGGCTCGTGAGTTGCCTTACAACGCAGGTTCCCCTGGTATTCTGCACTAATCTTGACCATTAGCACCACCCTCTAACTTCATTTCATGCCCCATCCGTTCTACTTTAGTAATCAGATATTCTCGGTTTTGGCTAACAACACCTTCCACTAANGGTACTCTCTCTGTNACNTTAATNCCATATTTTTCAAGTTGACTGACCTTATCTGGGTTGTTNGATAATAGGCTCACTTTCTCNATAGATAATTCTTCAAGCATTATGCTTGCAATCTTGTAATTTCTGGCGTCNACAGGTAGCCCGAGCATCAAGTTAGCATCAAAAGTATCAGCCCCATTATCCTGTAGATGGTAGGCTTGAATCTTCGCATGCAAACCAATACCTCTACCTTCCTGGCGCAGATACAATATGACTCCCCAGCCCTTCTGTGATATTTGACGCATAGCTGCATCCAATTGTGCACCGCAGTCACACCTCAAAGAACCAAAAGCATCTCCTGTGAGACACTCTGAATGCATTCTGGTTAGGACTGGATCGGGCCCTTTCATATCACCCATTGACAAAGCAACGTGATCTAGACCAGTATCTTGTTCATGGAAAACTCTGATGTTGAATTCACCATACTTAGTGGGTAATTTTGCTTGACTTGGAACCTCATTAATTTTCATAAGCATACCTCAATAATAAAGTGGAATTCTCCGGCGGATTTTACAACATCTACTAATTTGTGTCCCATTCTATCAAGAAGCACTGGCATATCGTGCATGGTCTCGGGATCGTCTGCTAGAACCATTAGTACATCTCCTCTGTCTAGTTTCTCTAGCGCTCTTCTGGTTTGACTAACCGGTACGGGGCAATAATGACCCAAAACATCCAGTTTGTGAGTCGGCTCCACAAATAGTCGGAAAGGATAGGCAACTTCAACCCTTGTTCAAGTGAGACTTCATGAATGAAGTGAGTTATTGGCAGCCATGGCGGAGCAATCCAAGCCACTACAGGAGGAGGTCGAAGACCTATCTTGGGGTGAGTTTGGGAAACTTGCACACGGATATTTGCGAATTCCATTTGCTTTACTTTTGGTTGAAATTCTATATTGGTTCATCACACAACCAGCTAACACTCTTGGGCTGATTCAAGAATCTGTAGCATGGATTTGGTTTCATTTAACGGAACTGATCCACGGTTCTGGGACTGCCACACTTACGGAATACAACGGCTGGACAACTCTTGTAACACTCGTTAATCCAGAATTTTACAATGACCAGATTCGATTATATGTCTCTGATGAATGTGCTGGTGTTCATGAAATGTTATTCATCACGACATTGATTATGATGACCTCCGGAGTACCGCAAAGACTGCGTATAAAGAGTGCGATTGTGGCTTGTGGTATTGTTTATGTTTTGAATATCGCTAGACTTCTAGCTCTCTATCCTCTTGCAGTTTCCGGTTGCATCGAAAATCCAAATATGATGAATTGTGAACAACCAATGCACGATTTTCATGCATTTGTTTATGAGTGGGGATTCTTGATTGTTCTAGTATTAATGTGGCTTATTTGGTTCAAGTGGGTAAATGCCGGAGAACTAATCAGGAAGGAGAGAGCTGCAAGTTTAGGTCAATGGAAATTTATTTACAGGGCCAAATGGGAGTTTTACCACAAGCAAGCATTGGTGCTTTCGATTGTAATTCTCATTTGGGCAATTACTAGTGTCTTGTACGATGAAGGTGCGATGTTAGCGAAAGAAACTGTCGATATGTGTGAAGCATACTCAACATTCTCCAGCGAGTGTGGAGAAGCGAAAGAAGCTTGGTCGCAAGAAATTCAGACAGGATGGTCAAGAGCTACAATTGGTTTGTTAGGCATCTTATTTTCTGTTGTAACAATCGAAAAACCGGATCAGAATGTTTTGAAAAACAAGAAATCAATGCAAAATCTTGCTGATGAATAAGCATCTAGCCTTCAATTATTGATGCATCTAATTTGTTAGAGTTCAGTGAGCGCAGGGCAAGTGAGGCGTGTTTGTTGTGTACTTCTACAACAGAATGGTCATCATTGATTGTAATGTCACCTATAGCAAGCTCAGAACAGTTGAGCGAGGAGATTAGCAGTTCAACGATTGAATACTTCGACATATCTGTTGTAGAGATTTTAATTGGTACCATACCAAATACATCTGCAGCCTCTGAATTATCCTCCTGCTTCCTTACCGGGTCCCGATCAATTCCATCTGGTAAGTCGGGTGCTTCTGTAGCAATAATGTCCAAGGAATGTGTTGCTGCAATTTTGTTAATTTGTGGCAAATCGTCTCTACCAACCAAAACCCAAGCCTCTCCTTTCCTACCGATTCTTCCTGTTCTTCCTATTCTGTGGACGTAATTATCTACATCATCTGGCACATCGTAATTGATTACAAGAGTTATACCATCAACGTCAATCCCTCTTGCCGCAACATCTGTAGCGATTACAACTTTACACTCTCCATTTTTGAATTTTGAAATTATTTTCTCCCTTTGGTTTTGGGACAGATCTCCATGTATACCCTCAACATCAAACCGATGCTTTTTCAATCTCTGAACCAATAAATCTACCATTCTTTTTGTGTTAGTGAATATTATTGTCTGGTCCTCGTCAGACATTCTGGCAAGTAGTCTTCCGACAACCCACAATTTGTTTGCCCTACCGACTCTAACCGAATATTGTTCGATTGGAGGGATATCTAGCTTTTCAGTATTGGTCAGAACGAAATCAGGATCGTTCATAAATTCATTAGCAGCATCGATAATCTCCTGCGGGAAAGTTGCAGAAAACAAAAGCGTCTGACTTCTGCCCGACATTCTTTCAACAATCCACATAATATCTGGGAAGAATCCCATATCCAACATACGGTCTGCTTCGTCAAGAACAAAGAAATCTGGTTTCCCCAAGTCAATATGGCCACGCTCGGTCATATCCATGACTCTTCCTGGAGTGCCTACAATTATGTCAACACCTGATTGTAAGGACCTTGCTTGCTTTTCAAGATCAGTGCCGCCGTATACGGTTTGAATTATCAGACCCATTTCTCCTTGAATATTGTTTAATTCTTCAGCCACTTGATTTGCTAACTCCCTTGTAGGTGCTAAAATTAGAGCTTGTAGTTCACCACTAGCTTGGCAGGCATTCATTGTTGGAAGGCCAAATGCTGCAGTTTTCCCTGAACCAGTTCTAGCTTGTCCAATAACATCCTTTCCGCTCAGTGCAAGCGGAATGGTTTCTTTCTGTACTTGAGTTGCAAATTCCCAACCGATATTTTCTAGCCCATGTAACAATTTTTCATTTAATTCCCAAATCGAGAATGGTGTTGTTGTAAACATTCGAGTCACCTTTGTTCGCCCCTTCCCATATTGGGCCACCGGGACGAGGAGTGACCCTCGTGTCACGATCAGAAGTTTTCGCTATCCTTAGCCTCAGCCTTGAGAATGCCTAGCCAGTATTTCATTGCATTATCTCGGTTAAGTGGCTTCTTCATCTGGCGAACGTGCTCTAGAATGTACTGTCTGAATTTTAGTGCCTTTGTTCTGTTTACACCCTTTGGCGTAACACCATCCCACAGGTCATTAAACTGCTTCTCTTTATTATTGAATTCTTCCTCAGACATGAGTAGTACTCCTTAAGCGATTCGCCGACCAGCATTTCCCTATTAACCATGTCGTGTCTTCTTGGTATCAACATCGGGAGGCGGAAGTTCTTCCAGTCCAACGGTTTTACCTTGAGATTCAGCGATTTCAATATCGATTTTTGGCACCTTGGGGGCCGGAGCCAAGAATGCATTCTTTTGTGCTTCAGTTCCTTCAATTTGAGCATCAAACGCCATTTCCTGCAATTCTTTACGAACCTTTTCATCTGTTTCTTCCCTAAGCAGTGCATTGCAATGATTACGCAGAATCTCATCACCCATTAGCCTTGGTAGAATCTTAACGCAAGCTAACCTAACACTAGCATGTTTGTGAGAGCATCCTGCAAGAACTAAATCCTTAGCTCTGCCGTTATCTGTGTCTAATACTTCTATACAACGAATGGCAGCAAGCATTACCTTCGAATCAGAGTCTAGTATTGCACGTTCTGCGAGTATGGTCGCAATTCTTTGCTCTCGATGTGCGAGAGGTACAAGGCATTTTGCNGCTTGTCGCCTTGTTTCAGCATCTTCATCTTCCAATGCCCATCCGATTAAATCCCAAGATGCTGCTCCNCCTTTGGCCAAAACTTTTCGCAGCAAGCCAGCAGCACTTCTTCTTAATTGCAAAGAATCTTCCTGCAGAAGTTCATCAATGTGATCACATGCCACTTCGGGCCAAGTTTGACACANATTACCAAGACCTGCGAAAGCAGCTTCCCTCCTTTGACGCTGTTCGTGCCGTAATTCGAAAGCAAGTGTGCTTTCTGTCGCTGATGGGAAAACGGGAGCTACGTTCTTCAAACAGTTACTAGCTGCNTTNCGAACCTTAGAGCTCTTGTCGTCTAATAACACCGATAGATGGTCGAATAATTCATCAGGACATGATTCTGCAATTGAAGGAAGGGCAAATAGTGCTGCNACCCTTATATCCGGNTTGTCATCCATCANAAATTCNAGCAGAACAGAGTGTGCTTCATGGGCCATNACTCCAGAAAGAATTGACAAGGCTTTGATTCCATCTAGTTGCTTCATGTGGTAATCTTTCTCCTTCCAGCCTACTCTGTAGGTTTCAATTTCTCCCTTGGCTANTGGGATTACTGCTTGTTGTGGAATCGCCATCCAAGGTCCTTCCTCNACATCGCGTTTTCTAGACTTACGTCTAGATCCTCCGACGTTGATTGGGCGCCCTGTTCGGGGGTCCCTAGCAATATACTCCCGTGACATTCCGGTGGCGCATCTCCCAGTGTTTGAAGAACCCTCCTCTTTTTTGAGTAACATTTTATCAAAATTATCAAACCCTATCCGCTTCCACNTCAACCTATGGGCAGAATACCTCTTGCGTTAAGCATAGTTCTGCTTTTTGTTTTACATTCATTTAGCGCTAGCATTANCACCCTTGTTCNGCATACAGAAGCAAATAGCCAAACTGATACNANCTTGTTCAATCAAAGTGGATTCTACGAAGATGGAGTTTATACCACAACAGATGGAGAAATTCATGTTAACCGTCCNCACATTTCTTGGACATTCCCNAATCAAGGATTATCAGCGATTAGAACTGGTGCTTGTTCTGTTGCTGTTGATTCTTTACAAGAGGTTTGGCTAATTGGTGGTAGAACNGACCCAAATCCCACTCAATCAAATGATGAAAGTCCAACTAGCCTAATAGAAAAAATGGACAATCANAACAAAACTTGGTTACCATCAGATGTTAACATGCCATCTCCGCAACAATATTGTGAAGCAGAAATGGTTGGTGACAAAATCTTCGTTGTNGGCGACTGGTTTAGAAATTCAAATCCAACTGAATACCCTACTGGAAAAGTACAAATTTTCAATTTTGCTAACAACACTTGGTACAATGGAACNCCTATGCCATCGTCTCAGGAAAGAGGNNTAGGTGGCATGGCAGAAGCAGGCGGGTATCTGTACTATGCAGGTGGAGTGAGAAACCCTAGTGCAACAGATGCAACAAACAGGACTTACCGATATGATACTGTAAATGATTCATGGTCTAGAATGGCAGATATGCATCACGCAAGAGCATCATTTGAACTGATTAATTTTCATGGTCATCTGTATGCAATTGGTGGTTTTCAAGGGACTTCTTCATGGAATAGACAAGCGATGGATTATGTTGAAAGGTATGACCCTTCAACAGATACATGGACAAATCTAACCGCACTTCCGCAAGCTATGTTTGGCTGGGGAGGAACTGTACTTAACGATGAAATTGTTCTAGTCGGCGGATTTAATGGAGGTCCAAAGCAGACAGTTTACCATTGGAATCCAGTTGAAGATACATGGTCACAAGGAAATAACATTGGATCGATTGGTCATTTTGATGTTACTGTAGAGGAGATTAATGGCAGCATAATTTGGGCATCTGGAGACATGTCATCGTATGCGTACAACACATGGAATCAGGTGTTTTCTGCAGATACGGAATATCAAAACCAAACAGGTTCTCACTCAGGATGGGTTACATCCCCCGTAATTGACCTGAGACCGAATGTCAATGGTAGAGCCATTCCTGTGCAATTCAACCTCCAAGGAAATAACACACCTGGAGGGGAATTGAGTTTTCAATACAGGACAAGTTATGACTCATCATTGATTTCAAATAATGATTGGATAGGAATCGATGGAACTGTTAACACAACATTTCCTCTTGGAGAGACAGATGTAGATTTAGAAACCTATGCAAATTTTGTACAATATCGAATCCGCTTATTGGTCAGTGATCTCCCTAATTGGGATGAGCCTGATCTAGATGCAATGTCTATTAGAGCGGAGCATGCTGCTTTCAATTCCTCTCTTCCTACTGTTCTTCACCCTAGAGCCGAAACATTTCACATTCAAACA
Organism: Methanobacteriota archaeon; assembly: GCA_002694245.1. Lineage (GTDB taxonomy): Archaea > Thermoplasmatota > Poseidoniia > Poseidoniales > Poseidoniaceae > MGIIa-K1. The sequence goes on along the minus strand of NZLM01000019.1, from coordinate 21,736 downwards.
AGTCACGACGCTATCGAAAATCAAAATTTCTACATTGAAATGGCATCCTGTGATTCGCTCGGAATTGTAAATGGGCCTTGGTCTAGAATTTCCTATGATGGAACATCCTTCAATGAGTATGACTTACAGGGTTTGTTTATTGATTCAGCAGGCGAAATCAATTCCACTCACAGTGGAGAGACGATAATCGATTGGTCTGTAGATTTAGGAGATTTAACGGGAATTTCGTTTTTGTGTGTCAAAGCGGGTAGCTCAGGTCAAGAGATTGTCGAATACCAGGATCCTAATCCAATCATTATCGACAATATTCTAGAGGTATCGATAACGGATTTAGGAAATTCAATAACAGGAGACACAATACCCGGTGGNGTACCAGTAAATNTTGGACTCAAACATATTTTCCCGTCATCAGGTATGACAATTTCAAGTGGAGATGTTCAAGCAAGATTGACATTCGACATTAGAGTTAATGACGTTCAAAGTAACAACCATAGTGCATGGGTGAACCAAACATCTCCTTGGGTCAATTTAACAACAGGNGCAAGCGACATTATNTCNTGGACACCTCCTACAGANGTTTCTGGTCTAATGGAGATAGGTCTTGAATCTAGGAGTGACCAATCATTTNTGATGCAGAGCGTTTCAAATGAATCATACCTGCTGCTTGATAACGAAAATCCGATTGTGATAATGACAACGCCATCTAACTCCTCCTACCTTGACAGTCAAGAAAATCGAGAGATATCGATTCTAGTAGCTGACACTTCTGGTTTCAACTACGAAGATGTTGACTTTCAGGTCTGGATTGAGAATCTGGATGATAACACGAATGGAGCATTATCTGATGGAGAGCCGCAGGATGAAGAATATAGAAGTATAAATTTCAGCATGGAAAACATCGGCACNCATTGGTGGTTCAATGCAACACAATCAGACGACANGAACCAAGATCAGCAATTAGTTTATGCTAGGNTAATTGGCACAGATTTAGTTCAAAATCCAATCCAAAACAACACCATTTGGTGGAGGACANGAGACGCACAAAACGCTNTTGTTGAAAAGGTGTTTAACACAGGNGGTTCTCAATATTGGGAGGTTTCACGNAGCATATCTTGGGAGTTTGAAGTTAGTGATGGNAACGGAGTATCTGACCTGATCGATTTGCGATTAGAATTAGGCGGAGATTCTNATTTTGGTGTCAAGTATGACATTGCTGACTCGTTATGCTACTCGCTTGACCAGAGAGTTGACTCGGANAGGACCGTGTGCAGTCACAGNTACATNGACGAAAATATTCTGNTATCCCTAGAAATATTTGCAGGTTGGGAAGTTGACAGATCTGTTTTAGANGAAGGACTTNTTGAAATCATAATNAAAGATATTGATGGAGTCAGTAAAACTACTTTCCAAAACATGTGGNTTTTCTCACAAGACTTTGATTTTGAAATTACTTCGATTGTAGATANCACTGGAAGTGTACANGGAGAGATAACNGAACAGTCGATTGTAGTAATTAATGACCTGCTAGTGNTTTCAGGAGATATAACTCATTCNTTGTCTGGCACACCATATTCTGGGGACCTGTCAGTCAGTTGGTGGGGACAGTTGCAGGGTGCAAATTGGTTTGGAGCAGGTACTGTATCAGTTGTTGATGGTGTGATTAACACAACAATACCTATGCCANGCACAGGTGGCCTAATGGACTTCAGCATCGCATTTATGGATCCAATGGAGACCAGAACCTTAGGCAGTGTTGATGTACCANTTTTCATNGTTGATTCCGGTCCACCAATCATACTCGAATCTAATCTGGANGGGTTTTCAAGATACCACTTAGATGATGTAGGAATGGGAATCAAGATTGTTGAAGAAGTATCNTGGACAGGGCCCTTAGAAATTACATGTCAGGTGATTTCAACNGAGATTAGTTGGGAGCCAGTAACTGTAATGGCACTTCCTNCGAATGTTTTTCAGGGNAGAACTCTATTTTCAGTTAGCTTCGACCTATCCAATCTAGGTGATCCTTCTTTGTTATCTCCTGAGGCAAGAATTGATTGNTGGGCTACTGGTGAGGATGATGCAGGTTTAGCCTTGATAACATCGACAGAAAATCCAATCACTGACCCNTGGCTATCTCTGCCTCTATCAAATNTTGGACCAAATATCCAATTGGTTGAGGTAAAATTAGATTCAATCAGTGAGCCTGGAAAAGAAGTTAGAGCTGAAATTTCAGTTTTAAATTCTGGAGAAAGCTTGCAAGATTCATTCAACATCACCGTTTACACCATTGTAGGAGAACAAAGAGAACTTGTTGGAAGGTTCTCACAATCCCAAATTGCAAGTGGCCAAGGAATCGTAAAGCGATTTCCTGTTACTATACCAGAGGGTGATTGGACCCTAGAAGTTATTGTGGACGAAGACCAAAGGATATGGGAATTGAATGAGAGTGATAATACATTTACCAAGCAATATTTTGCAGCAGAGGAAGTTAATGTAACAACATATATTGTAGCTGGTANATTTGCGATATTCGCTCTTATCTCNGGACTTGTGATGCTTAGAAAAAGGAAGAATGAATCCAAAGAAGCAAAAAAACTNCCATCTCTAGATAANCTACCTCGCAGTGGTCCACCAAAATCATCAGCTAATTCGNCAAAGCCCNAGGCAAATCGACCAAAAAGGGGACCACCACCGAAAAAGAAAGTNACGGAAGTCNCTCCTCAAAGCAATATCACAGACATCACCTCTGCTATGGCTAAGTTATCTCTTGATGATNTACCGGGAAGANNTAAAACCATTGAAGAAAGANTACCTTCATACGAGTCCCTACCGCCAGGTGGAGATTATGAATACCTTGCTGAGGGCACGTTCTATCTTGGTGATGGTATTGGAAGATGGAAATTAAACGACGATGGTTCGTTCACNAAGGTTGGTTAAAATGTCAGAAGAGGTTGAAGACATAAAGCGAGTTCTGGCAATCTGCTTTAGGGATGGTAGTGTTCAATCCTCAGATGATGTTGAGAGGATCTTATCATTTGACATGGGATGGATGGACACTGAAACCGCTCATAATGCAATAAAAGGACTAACATTTGCTGGATGGATTATAGATAAAGATGGANAACTCAGTCCCAATTGTGAAATCAGAGGGGTNAAGGCACCTTTAGGTTGGCAACCNAGGCCATCGAGGCTAACAGATCCAATTGTGAATTCTGCGTCTAAGCAAGATGGTACCAAAGATNTTCAAAAAGAACCTATTATTNTACCCACTGCAGAAAAGACNGAGATTGAATCNACAGACCCTCGCGAAAGAATTGAAAAGAGATTAATTCGTTACATATCAAAGCAATCTGGAATTGAAATTGACGAGATAAAAAGGAGNGCAGAAAGAAAAATCGCTGCCCTAAAATATTGTAAAATGTGGTTAGCATTATGCCTAATTAGCAGAGAACAGGATCTCGAGATGAATTCAATAATTGATTCATTCGCTAACTGAAGAATTATTCTCTGCCATCAGTAGAAGCACTGGCAGAACGATTATCGAGAGTAATAGAGAAAATGTCACAGTCANTGCAGTGACCAAGCCAAACTGTTGAACAACAGGCATTGGAGATAGTAGTAGAACTAAGAATCCTAGTGCTGTTGTACCNGCTGACAAAACTAGGGCCACTCCCGTGGTTGAGATTGTTTCTTCNAGGGCNTCCCAAACNTCATCTCGTTTGTCTCTCTCTGACTCAAACCTNCGCCACATGTGAATGACATAGTCGATTCCTATACCAAGAGATAAGGCAGTAACCATAACNGTTAGTACATTCCATTTCAATGACAGAATCACCATTGACCCAACAACCCACAATGTNGCNAAAACAACCGGAGTAAGAACAACTAGTGCCGGCACAGGTCTACGTGTTAGTAACAGTAAGACCAAGAATGACACAGTAAATGAGATTACAGTNGAAGATAACTGAGATGAATTTAATCCATCCAATACATTCTGCANGGCCACTAGATCGCCTGTGACATGNACAGTTGCTACTCCCGNGAGCACACTTCGCATNTTACCAGTATCTTCNACATNCCCAAGTTCATCNTCNAACCATTGTACTACNCTAGANGTATCCGTTGATGTAGAAGCATCGACCCTTATCTCAATTCGTATGTGAATTATATTTTCACCATCTAAATGAACAGTATTTGCAACTCTATCAGCCCAAGATTCACCAGTGAAAGGNTCAGCAATCGAGTCATTAGTTGNTAGATTAGCCAAAGCGGCACCAAGGTCGAAGAGAGTNGAATTACCTCTACGTAAGTCTCCTTGACTTATCACTAGACCAAAACTCTCACCAAATGTTACATCATTGTCNACCGCATCATAGAGAACTTTGTATGGACCTTTGTAAGATGGACTACTATCAGAACCACCTCCTCCGACAACATCATGATTATTTGCAAGATCGTTGTGTAAACCTCGCATTTCGTTAATTAGNAAAAGNTCAGAATCTATACTACTTGATTCCCCATNTGGCTCCATNAAAATGTAAACTACTTTCCACCCAGCGCTCTCATAATTTGAATCGAGCTTCTCCCTGACTTCCATTATTTCCATATCTTCATCAAGGAAATCCGACAAGTCGAATTCTGTCTCGAGNCCCATAGCNCCTACGATAGATGCGCCGGTTATGATAAGAGCCGTNATGAATACAACAGCTTGCTGACTTCGCTGCAAGTCAACCAACTTCTTTGATAATCTTGGCATCCTTATCGGCTCAGCTGGTTTTCCACCGTCTTTAGAATCCAGTACAACGTGCANTGCTCCAACAACTACTGTAGCATTAAGGAAAGCGGAAATTACGCCAACCGCTAGAGCAANACCAAATGTTTCGAGAGGGGGNANAGGCGATATGATATTAGCAAGGAATGCGGCTACAGTGGTTATTACTGCCAATCCAAGNGGAGTTGATAATTTACCACATGAAGCTAGCCAAGATTCTGATGCATCACTAATTTCTCCTCTAAATGAATTATATCTCCTCTGAAGATGAATAGAGTAATCTATTCCAAGACCGAGAACTAAAGGTGCTACTGCGACTTCTAATGCTGTAAATCTAGCGCCTGCCAAGTTTAGGAAACCATAAGTCCAAATTAGAGCAGATGAAAGACCGACTAACGGGAATACGACTCCTTTTACGCTCCTAAATGAAACTGCAAGCAANACCACNACCACAAGAACTGCCAACAGAATAAGGGTCGCCAAATTGTCAAAAGTTCCCTCGTCTATATCATGTGATATTAGATCTAGAGATGCCACACCATAATCCAAATCAGAGTCTTTGCTTAGCTCGGCAAATATNTCACGTAACTGGTCCTGTTTCACCTTCCTATCCTCACTTGAAAGGTTGGGGTCAATCTCAAGAATCCATAACGTTGATGACGAAACCATAGNAGCAGAGCCCTGCTCACCATCAGATTGTATATACAGACAAATTTCAGTTCCNTCAAAGTCTACATTTAGCATTCCATCTAATACGAANTGTGCTACTTCTCTNTGTTTAGAAACATCACCCGGACAATCTGTTTCGTTGATATCTATTACAAGCTCTATCATCTGCTGCCAGCTAGTTACTTCTGACAACTCAATTCCGCCCGCCTCTTCATCCAAGGCTGTTTGTAGAAGAGAAGGAGCTGTTATCCAACTTTGTACGAAGTTCTGTTGGGAAATTTCCTCTCCTTTCACAAACGCAAGGTGNTCATCCATCTNATGAAGTGTGTCAATATCCAAAACATTTCCACCATCATCACGCGTCACGTGTACGAACATTGGCCTTGTTTCATTCGAGAAATGCTTACTTATTCTTTCATGTGCATCNGCTGAATCAGATTCNGGAGCAAAGTCAGATAAATCTGTATGGAAAGTGGGGGTATTTCTCAANGATAAGTCAGCGACTAAACCAGCGGTAACAATCAATGATACAGCAAGTATTGGCCAAGACAATTTTCGGAACCTATCAGCTTGGCCCCGCAACTTNCCTTCAATACCAGAAGTAGTCACAACATCCCGGGGCACGATTCAGTACTAAAGCGAGAAGGGTAAAAATGTCAAAAATGTCAAGATTTTTTGCTCTGTTTTTGCTTAGCGAAGAATATTATTTTGGCCAAAGGTTCATGAATACGAGGCTGGACGCCGTGAATGTTCCCTATGCCAGTAAAAGTACTCGCCCGAGATGCCAACGAACTTCGCGTACGATTTATTGGAGAGTCTCACACCTCTCTACAAGTTTTACGTGAGAGGCTTAACAGTGACAAGGGAGTCGACTATGCAAATTATTTCCCTGGGCACCCAGATCTGGATGAGCCTGAATTCTTCATTNGAACAAAAGGCAAGGTAGACCCAGCTGATCTACTAAAGAAATTGATTGGAGATATCCAAGGCGATTTCTCNGGACTAAAACTGTGAGCAGGGTTATTNCATGTCTGACGAGGATACCCTCGCCAATTCAATTGGCCTAACAGGTTATGCTGTCGAAGCCGAGGGTATNGGTGGAGTTCTAAAGGCNAGAGTATCTGATTTTAGAGTTGATGAGATATCGACTAAGATNACACTAGATCCTAGGGGTAGATTCACNGCAGCGAATATNACGCTNACAAATTGGGAAACAAACCGNTTCATTGGCAAATTAGCTAAAGCTTGTGGCATTTCACGNAACNGGATATTCTTTGCTGGAACAAAGGATAAGAGAGCCGTTACGAAGCAAGTATTCATCATCGATGCGCCTCAAAAGAAGGTCGCAAGTGTTGATATTCCAGATGTTGATATCGAGATAATTGGTAGAACGCACCAGAAAATTGGATTTGGTAATCACAAAGGAAACAGATTCACCATTGTAACAAGAGGTTGTGCGCACGAGGANGGTAGCCCCATGACNGAAAGTGAAGCAATGGATAGAATTGCTGTAATCGAAGCTAAAATGANAGAACAGATTGGAGATGGTCTATTTCCAAATTGGATAGGTCCGCAACGATTTGGCGCAAGTAGACCTGTTACACCTGTAGTCGGAAGTTACGTAATACGAGATGACTGGAAGANTGCTGTAATGACTTACCTTTCGATGGAAGGCGATGAGAATGATGATGTNTACCAATTTAGAAAGCACATTAGAGAAAATGGAGTAACCGAAGAATCACTTGAAATNATTCCTCATTGGCTTGGGTTTGAGAAAGACATGATTCGACATCTTGTTTCAAANCCTGAAGACTGGGTTGGAGCATTTAGAAAACTNCCAAATAATCTACAATTAATGACTGTTCACTCTCTACAGTCTGTTGCTTTTAACAAGACAATAAAATCANGAATTGACAATGGCGTCGCAATATCTACTCCAATAATTGGCGATATTGTNGGAAGNATCGATGATAATCGGCAACTGGAACCAGCATCGATGGTCACAGTAGAGGACAGAACACTTGAGCGCATATCNAGNAATTGTCAACTGGGGAGACTTGCAGTCACAGNACAACTNCCAGGGTCCCAAATGATGCAACCTAGTGGTGAATTTGCGTTGATTGAGAAATCTGTCATAGAAGAGATGGGTTTGAAGGACACTACTTGGGAAGTCGAAAAAATTGCCANATTAACCACCAAAGGGACACGAAGGCCGATGGTGACCAATTTCAGCGAGTTCCAATATGAACCAGTNCCCATAGCCGGTGAAGAGACTATGGGNGATAAGTGGAATGCTGGCGTCANGGATGGCGAGTTATGGCATCCAGATGGAGCTTGTATTAGATTCAGGTTTACTTTACCCTCAGGTAGTTATGCAACAACATTACTCAGAGAGTTTATGCGCTCGCCGCTTAAACAACTTTGATTCAAAGAAGTCCCATTGATAGTACTTCGATTTCACCAGTGCCACGGATAGCACGCATGTTATCTTCGAAAATATCTGATAAACCAGACCCATCATTCATTACTACATGAACTTGGATAAATTTGAGACCGAATGCAAGTGGTTTGGTCTCACATAACTGGACATCGTAAGTTTCGTCTTTCAGTGCTAGAATTTGATTTGCAATATCTTCAGCAGAAACATCTTCTACATCAGAATCTGGCATGACTTTGTAAGTTAATGCTACCATTCCCATTAGATCACCATTAATTCAAGGTCCTTGATACCCGCATCCTGTACAAACGTACGGCACTCCTTGGTTTCTGCAGCGTGGGCTGCGTCCTATCGGTGTGCCACAAGCAGGGCAAGGAAAAGTTGTGGACCCTTTATCGACTAAAGGAACTCCAGAAGCGGTGCAGACGGTTGCTCGCTCAGACATGATATAACACCTCAGTGCAGCACGGCCACGACCTCTCCCTCTTTATCCTTGCGCGGAGAAATTCTCACCTGTCAAGGATGTATAACCGGCCATTTTTACCAGTCGATACAACTAATTCTTCGTTTCTTGAGCGGCACCATCCGCCTTCAATACGTATTATGTCGCCTGTTTTTACTCTGTCAACTTGCTCATCCCACAGTACAATTCCAACTATGCCGGTCTCGTCCCTTCCGCATGCAGCAGCTAATTGGCCAGTGTAATTTTTTGATGCCACCAACCTCCTTGGATAAGTTCGAAGAACTACTAACTCAAGGCGATTTATTTCTTGATTGGGACTCAACTCACTCACTCTTTGTCTATTTGACAAGCCAGGATTTGTTTTCTGGCTATCTGTCATACTTTTCAGTATAGATTTAGTCCTATGGTCAGCCTCTGTCCTGCGTGGTTTTTGTTTTGCCATAATTTGTATGGTCAACATCAATGGTAATAAATCAAACATAGACTAATGTGAAATTGATTAATTCCTCAATCAGTCTTTTTTTTCCTCACTTGAAAAGTTGACTTTGCTGGTTCAACATCTTCATCTGGTTCAGGTCCGCCTTGCCTATGCTCAAGTGCATCTTCAAACGCTGGACGTATTTGCCAATCAGGTCCTCTCTTAGGGGTGTGAAACTTGCAAATTAGATATACCTCAGATGAAGAGTTTCTACTTGCCATTGGAGAGAAGCGTTTAACGACTTGAAAATGTGGTTTTACTAATTCTATTAGTTCCTCAACACCAACTCCCTGGAAAAGTTTGGTTACAAAATGGCCGCCGTATTTCAGAATAGGCAAAGCAAAATCAAAAACATCTGCAACAAGCATCAAAGATACAGCTTGATCAATGTCCCATTTACCAGTTATGTGAGGAGATATATCTGACACAACAACGTCGATTACTTCAGTATCTATCGCATCTAGCACTGCTTGTTGAGTAAATGGTTCAGTGATATCACCAACTATGAGATTTGCACCATCCACAGGCACGCAGGATTGTAAATCAACTCCAACCACTTTTCCGTTTTCTCCAACCAGTTCGACTGCTACCTGTGCCCACCCACCAGGGTGACAACCCACGTCTAGAACACTGTCTTGAGAATCGATAATTTTGTGTCTTTCCTGAATTTGTTTTAGTTTGAAAGCAGATCTGGCTCTGTAACCGCTAGCTTTTGCCTGTTTTCGCCAAGCATCTTTTTGATGATCTTGAACCCAACGGTCAACCATACTGCACCCTCAGTTACTGGCTGGTAGCATCTCCATGATAACTTCATGGACGAGATACGGTGCCATAGGTACCATGAGGCGACTCTTGACGTGTGTTGTAATACTCCTGTGTTTTACCTCGACAAGTGCAGCAATTGCAGAAAATGGCTTAGAAGAATATTCACTTAAGCGAACAATTCTCCTGGAAGAGAGAACTGCAATTTGGTGCGAAGTCTGTGCTGAAGTTGACCCAGAACTAGAAACTGTAGCAAGGTCTCATGGAAGCAGAACTGCAATTGTTGCTTTGCACACAGGAGATTCTTTCGAAAACGAAGCAAGTATTGAGCGAATTAGATATCAATCCCAAATTGATAACAATACATACGGAACGCCAACGTTTTTTGTTGATGGATACATGACTGCACAAGGTTATGACGCATGGAGCGATGTACAATCCCAAATCCTCTCAAGAGAGAACTCTAGAGGACAACCTGAAGAACTCACACTTACTATGACATCTGATGGATTTGACGCTCAGACACCAGACTTTGGACAAATCACGATAATGGTAATTGAGCATGATAAACCGGTTCCTAAGGGCGTTGATAACCCAGGGGAAGATACACGAGACAGGGTCTTAATCGGTATGCGAGTTATCGACACCTCAGGTAATCAAACCGACTACGGTAATATTAGTCTGCCCGCTATTTGGTCCATTGTAATGGTACACGAACCTGTTGAAGGAGGTCACCCTTACGGAGTTGTTGAAATCTCCAACAGAAACTTCGACTTGGAGGATTCAAAAGTTCTAACTGAGATATTATTAGTTTGCATTTTGTTGGGAGGATTATTGGTATTTATACCAAAGAAAAACTACCTTTATACGGAAGAAGAATGATTTTTTGTGCTTCTTTTTTTCTCGAAATCGATAAAAAAATTCCGCTTTAGGGTAAGCCTACGACATCAAACCACGAATGATTGATAAAGTTGCGAGGCAACTTACATTCATGGACAAGAGCCACGAACCATCAGAAGGTTTCAGCTCTAGTACTGTTAAATCTTGGATGGTAGAATATACCGTAACTGTAGATGACGAGGAAAATAGACACCTTTCTTTGATACTGGCTGATGACATGGGTGACATACATGAACACTTATTGACAGAGCTGAGAAAGATGTACAAAAGCAGTACAAAAGTCGATGTTACAGTACATAGAATAGAGCCAGTTAGCACAAACACTGATTCACTATTTTTCGAAGGGATGTATAGTCCTTAGGCAGACGTGTAGATGATAACTATGTTTTGTTGGTCACCTAAAATGTGATTTTGATAATCCTGACTAATAGTGCCGTTAACTGTCATTTCTACATACCCTCCTCTGTGATTGAATATCCCCGTTTCGTCAAAGTGCATGCCCCATACATCAAAAAATACCTCAAGAGGTACTTCTTCTGTTGTATAGTTCTCGACATGTAATTTGCCTGTGTTGTCATGAGTATGAGTCATGTGCATGGCACTAGGGCAAGTATCTGTGTCAATCCCTGCGTTAGATGGTATTTCGAATTCCTCTCCATCTATAACTATCGTCAAGTATGGGTGAATATGCATCTGCATGGAAGCACTGTGATCTGTCAAGCAATAATTGCCAAGAGGATGCATCTCGTCTGCTGTGCTGGTTTCAGGTTCACTGGTTGTCATTTCATCTTCAGTTTGCTGATTTTTTTTGTCGTCGATGAGATTAATCATTCCTTGATATTCCATCAAACCTACCAGCAAAATCATGCAGACTACAGTAAACACTCCCCAACCGTTACTCTCGTTCAAGGATTATTCCTCCTCTTCACCCGTATCCGATTGTGCAGCTTTGGGTACTACGTATCCACTCTTCTTTCTTCTTTGTCGATGTCTGCCTTCATCTTTTACCAACGCTTTACCTTTCACCCAATCATCTGTTGAATGCATTCCTGCGAGTTTGAATAGACCTACAGTTGTTGCAACGTGAGCAGCATGAGCAGTTGTACAAAACTGACAAATTTTCCCGATTTCGTATTCAGCATACATCAAATAAAATACAATTCCCATTCCAAGAATTGCAAAGTTTGTTCCGATCTTCAAGTTTGTGAGAACCCAGGAGGCTGATGGCTCCTTAGCAATAGAAATTACAAGCCACATGAAGAGAGCAAATGCTAGCATCCCCAATAGTCCCCATGGAACACCGATTACTGGTGCAGTGTTCCAATCTGCGTTACCAATTACACTAGCACAGTCACACACTCCACCACCAGAGCAGAATGAACCACCGCCCATCTCTTGTGCTTTGTTGTGCATCCACAGTGTGTGAGCCGATACTGTAAATCCGCTGAACATAATCAATAGTAAGCCAGCAATAGTTCTACCAAACTTTGTCTCTAGAATAGGATATTTTGACTTCAATGCTGGTAGCATAATCAAATCCCCAGCTGGTGTTAGTGCGAATATTCCAAGTCCCAGTACAATCAAGTGTGGCATCAGAGTTGTGTCAAAACATTCCAATCCTGCTACCATTTCAACCACCTCTTGGGATTTTGTCTTCCATTGCATCCCAGATTGAATAACCCTGATCTGCTTCTGGCGTTGCATATTCGATTATACCGTTAGGAGCTACCAAGAAGTACGTAGGTGTTCCCAATCCACCCCAATCGGATTGATGAGAATTGTCTTGTACATCCATGTAAGGGAAGTTGTGACCATAGTCTGACCTAAATTGTTCAATCACACTCCTGCCATACTCTTTACCTTGCGTGTTTTCATCCCAAAGCATAATTGAAACTGCTAAGAATTCGACACTAACATTGGCTGGTGTAGATCTTGTTGCATCCAAGCCCAACCATCGGCTCTGTTGTGTGGGGAATTCGTCTTGAGCAACTTTTTTGCAATACCCACAATTTGTATCCATAAACTCGACCATGGTCCATGTTCCGCCATCACCCTCTTGCCACATAGGATCAATGTTGTCCGACAGACTGTAGTCTGTCCATGTATTTCCGTTGAAGACCTGACCTTCTAGTTCAGGGGCTCTATCTCCAACGCCAACACCTGTGTACACTGGATTTGTTGTAAATGCAATGTAGGTAAATGCTGCTATGAATAGAACTGAGACAATCATTAGGCCGTCAGAACGTGCTCCAGCTTCTTCACAATAATTTCGTTGTATCATAACTTCACCCCATAATCTCCTGGATAAGTACCCGGGCAGTGTGTGCCACAGCCTCCTCACTATCATAGTTGACCTTGAATCCTAAATCTGTCAGGCGATTTATTGCCAGCATTGCTTTTGGGATATCCCCTGCCCATCCTCTATCTCCTCCTGTGTATTCTATAGATGCATCTGTACAACCGGTCTCTTTGACAACAATAGCTGCAATATTCCTAACGCTACAAGTATCGTTGGAGCCAAGATTATAGAGATTAATTGATTCATTTGTATTCGAGATAACGTGAAGCATTGCATCAACGCAATCCCCAACTTCCATGTAGGATTTTTCCTGTAGACCGTTGCCTAGAACTTCAAGTCGAGATGGGTCTTTTTTCAATTTGTGAATGAAATCAAAAATTACACCATGCGTTCCTCTCTCTCCTATAATGTTCGCAAATCTGAAGATCCATGCTTGTAGCCCAAATGTTCCAACCCAAGCTCCGATTAGCCCTTCTCCAGCTTGCTTTGATGCACCATAGAGAGAAATTGGTAAGCATGGGCCGTGATCTTCGGGAGTTGGCATGGGTGCATCCTCTCCATAAACTACTGAAGATGATGCAAATGCTATCTTTTTCACACCTGCTAATCTCATCGACTCTAAGACATTGTAAGTGGCAATCGTGCCTTCATTCAGGTCTGTGTCTGTGATTCTGGTACCCAGTCTAATATCAGGATTTGCGGCTAGATGGTATACGATATCTACGCCGTGCATCAAAGGTTTGAGAGCGTCTAAATCTTTCAAATCAGTATTGCTGAAGTCAACCTTACCATTTTCGATATGGTCCTTGATAAAATCGAGAACACCTGAAGACAAATTGTCGACCACCAGTACTTTGTCACCCCTTGCTACTAGTCTATCTACTAAATGTGAACCGATGAATCCAGCACCACCAGTAACTAAGGCTCGCATGATAATGCGTCGAACTCATTTCGTTTTAATACTCAGTATCTTAGTCTAGAATACTTTTAACATGGAGTCTTCAATAAGTGTATTATCGATTGCCGAGAAATAAAATGTTGCTGCAAGAGGAACGAGGCAGTAAAAAAATATAGTTCCAGGAGTTGAAAATATGTCAAACACAAACACAAAAAACGAGCAAGATTACGAAACTAATAGCACAACACTGGTTGGATATGTAAGAAAGTCTAACGCAGGTAGAGCAGTAAAATTATCAATTAATACAAGCGCATTTCAGGATTGTGCAACATATGTTACAAGCGACGGTCAAACATACGTACAATTAATTGTGAGTATCAATGCACTAAATGGTGTTATTGAGGGTAGTAAAGCTGTCACATCAATCAATCATCTTAATGATTGAAATTATTGGCTGGGCCTGTTTTTCGAAACATGCCCAGCCTCATAACATTCGCACATTTCCTTTTACTAAATGCCGAATCACATATATTGGTCTCTGTAGGCCGTTGTAGCATGGTTGGCACCATGGATGCGCCTCTGAAGGTTGTCGCAGGTATGCCAATGTACAATGAAGAGGAGACTATCGGAACTGTTGTCACACAGGCAATGGATCATGTCGATCATGTAATCTGCGTAGATGATGGATCTTCTGACTCAAGTGCAAGAATAGCTGAGGCATGTGGCGCCATAGTGCATCGCCACAGAGTAAATCGTGGCTACGGTGGAGCACTGAAGTCATTATTCGCAAAAGCAAGAGAGATTGACGCTGATTGCTTGGTAATCCTTGATAGTGATGGACAACACGACGCCTCTGACATTCCAAAAATACTNGAACCAATAATTCAAGGTGANGCAGATTTCGTTATCGGCAGTAGATTTACTGAAGGTGGCGGAAGCGAGGACATGCCTGCATACCGCAGATTGGGAATAAAAGTGATTACNGCTGCTTCAAATTTGTCAAGTGATCTCGGNATTCAAGATACTCAATCAGGGTTTAGAGCCTTCTCTAAACGCGCTATTGAAAGACTNAGATTTGACTCTGANGGAATGGAATTATCTCTNGAAATGCTTGAAGATGCAAACCAAAAAGACTTGAAAATCAAAGAAATCCCNACAGTTATTCGATACGATGTTCCGAAAGGAAGTAATTTTACAGCATTGTCTCACGGTTTCACTGTTCTAACTTGGGCTATGATATCCCTTTCACAGAAAAAACCNCTACTNGTTTTAGGACTACCCGGATTAGGATTATTTGCAACGGGTGCGGCCATGGCACTGAATGCTGTTGACGGAATATCTAATTCAGTTGATGCCCTTATTGGACCTGGTTTAACTGCAATATGGATAGGTGTACTTGGGTTAGCCATGATTGCTACGGGATTCGTTTTACAATCTGCGAGGAATTTCATACGGCACTTGTTANTCAAAGAATTTGGACTAGCATGAAATCTGCACCTAAAAGCATAGCATTCATGGCTTGAACTCNCACCCAGCCAACCATGGGAGAACTTCGAGAGCGGTTCAGCGAGGTCTCCNATACTATNCGCAAAAAAACTGATTCGACGCTTGATTCTGCATATACTCAGATACTTTCTCAACCCAAAGTCACCTTGTTCATGCTCGTCATAGTCTCAGCATGGCTGGGAAATATTGGTACTAGCTTCCAAGATCAAATCGTAGATGATGTAGAAGTTTTCCTACCTGANGGAGCAGAATCCACAGATTTACTTCTCGAGGTGCGNGAAGAATGGTCTACTGATGTAGGGTTCATTTACATAAAAACACCAAATGCATTCGACCCAGAGTTTTTTGGTAATGATTACAATATAACCAATGTTGATATTTTGCATGAAATATCATGGATTGAGGGTGATGATGAAAAAAGAAAAACACCCGGTATTGAGCAAAACGGCCTTGATTGGGATAGAGAAGACCATGGGAACAATGACGGTGTNTTGTGGATTATTTCNATATCTCAGATAGTGAAAGAAATCAACTCAAGCGATGGTAGNTTCAATGCTGCAATGTGTGCAAACCCTGGTGAGCGCCTAACTGCACAACTTGTCGATTGTGATGCATTACAGCAAGTTCCAGGAGGTAGCGGAGGCCTTTACGCNATTCCAAACGAACAAGAGAGAATNGATGAAATCGTAAATCAATCAAATGGTTCNCTTGGTCAATTAGCTAAAGATACCAACGGAGATGGNGTTTGGGATACAACNGCAGTCCTAGTCGGAATGAAATCCTCAAATCAAATTGCTAATACAGGACTGTGGAATGATTACAAAGAGTTCTTCGCACANATTGATGCTGTAATTGCAGAGGAAAATAGGCCAGCAAATTATCGAAGCACNACTATGACACAAACAGGATTATCAAAAATTCTGGAAGATGTTTCAGACTCAATNTACCTTGACTTACTAGATATGATGCCTATTTCGCTATTTCTTACTGTTCTGATAATNACTTTATTGCATCGTTCTTGGAAAGTGGTAGTAATTTCTGGAACGCCCATTGTAATGGCATTAGCCGTCACATTTGGTGCATCTGTNCTTCTAAAGATGACACTCACACCAATGATTATTGCAACATTCCCAATTCTGATAGGACTTGGTGTAGATTATGCGCTTCACATGGTAAATAGGATTGAGGAAGTTCGTCGNAAAAGGATTGACAGCGCTGTTGAAGAAAACGAAAGAAGACGGCGAAAGGGACTCGTTCAAACCGAAGTTCCAGACATGTGGGANCCAGAGTTCTATCGCTCATGTGTTATGGAAATGTCCAGAACCACAGGTATTGCAGTATTGATNTCAGCNGCTACNACAATTATCGGTTTTTCAGTATTAATTATGCCAAATATTGTCTCGATTATTCCAATCCGTTCAGTAGGAATGACACTTGTTGCCGGTATCATGGCGACGCTTGTGTTTTCAATGATTTTAGTGCCCGTATTAATCTGGCTTCTTCGATTCAACAAACGAACTAATCCNCCAATGTGGGGTTCAATCTCTAGAGTGCCAGTGAAAAATTACATCGTGATTTTACTTATTGCTGGTGCAATTACTTTCGCTGGATTAAGCAACCTAGATCAATTAGACAAACCAATCACAGGCTCTGACCAAACCCCTGATAACATACCTTCAATGGAGGCNATGGTTGAGTATTCTAATACGTTCTCGGGTGGGCAAACATCGTTATTCATATTTGATGCATCAAAGCATCTTAACGATCAAGAAAAGAAGATCAGATCTCTTGANGTATTGGATGCAATGGATGCNCTGGAAGAGAGAATTAAACAAGTTCCCTACACAAATACAACCAGTATTATCACATTCTTAGAAGCAGTACCAGTAACACTTTCAGAGCCCACTACTGGAGTTACACTCTATGATGGCAGTTTATGGGGACTTTTNCATGAAGAATGCTGGGAGTCTAACAGTCCTGAATGTGCTGCATGGATCTTACTTGACGCCACATCACCTTCAGACGGTAAAGGTAGAGAGCACCTGCGNAAGGATATGGTAAATGTTGCATATGATACACTTTCAAAAGAAGTTCAATGGATGCTTACAAATGAAGGAGGNAGTAAGGCATTGGTTTACGTTACTCAACCTTACATGAATCTGGATAATGCTAGCATGCTGAGAGATGATATTGATTTGATGCTTGGCGAGCCTGTAAACGAGCCGGGGATTAGAGTATCACCGCTAACTGGAGGCCTTCCAGTGAGCTTGGACATCAACAAAGGAATTCACGANACACAAAACTANACCACGCTACTAACACTTCTAATTCTTACAATCGTGATGTGCTTTGTATTTAGGTCGATTAGAATTGGAATTTACACTATGATTCCAGTTGCTACAATCATCATATGGCAACCGCTGTTAATGAGTTCCGGTGATGTAAATGTGAACATATTCACTGCGATGATTGGAACGATTGTGTTTGGTATCGGTGTTGACGATGCAATACATGTAATGCACAGAATACAGGAAGAAGGGGAGACAGCAGTTGGCATGACTCATGCCGTAGAAAAAACCGGTCAAACTATCTTCGAGACCACTGCAACAACAGTCGCTGGGTTGGGAGCTGGTTTCTTTGTTGCATTCCCTGGATTAGTCAATTTCTTTATCCTGATGATGCTATTGATTGGATTCGCATTCCTAACCAGTGTGTTCCTACTCCCTGCTTGCCTTACAGCCGATCATATTGTGCGGCGCAAAATCAAGGGTGAGGCCGGCTTCATTGATTTCGGTGAAAATGCTGTTTTAACAGATGAAAATATGAAGCCCGTTGACGCAATTATTGACTAAATACCGGGCAAATATTTATTCACAAACAATATGGAAACAGGCCATGGAGAAAATCTTCAAGAGTGTTAATTTCAAAAGTATTAACATATATGTCAAATTAATTTTCTTCATTCTAGTTGCTAACATTGTAGGATCAAATATTTTCATCCCTGAATATTTTGGGTTTGATTTGCCATGGCACATTTGGACATGGAGTTTGGTTGCAGATATTGTATTCATTTTCACTATGTCAATATCTCTACTAATACCATTGGAACTTCATGCAAGAAGTAAATTCTTTGGGAGGACTGCAGCTTATGGTATTCTGTCAGGAATTATGGTTTACATTGGTTATCTCGCAAGTTGGTATTTTGTTTGCTTACTATCTGATGAATGGGATTTAGACGACTATAGTTGGGTGTTTTATGGTTACTGGGGAGCAATTGCCTGTATGATATCATCAATGTTGATTCTAAAGTCAACGAATGAATAAGAAGTGGAGAATGCAGGGAGTAAGCCCCTTTCTGTTCCCTTTCGGTGACTGCATTCAACTTTGCATCCTACCTGTCCCTAGCCGTGCAGGATAATCAGGACTGTTTGGACTTGCTCCAGCGGGGTTGCTCGTCTCATCGAAAATATGGCAATCTCGTCCCTTCGGATTCATTGTATACACCATACATCGTTCGTTTCTGCACCATTGACCGACTCATTTCTGTGTCTCGACTTTTGTCGACCGCTTGCACTATGGAGAGGGGACTTTCCTCAGACTCGAAGTCTGTCAGCAGTCCTCCTGCATCCTCCACTCTACCCGGAATGTCTCAACCATTTCAAACCATTGCAGACTAATCATGAACCTCTTCGTCATAATCATACTCTGAGTCACGCTTACCTGAAATTACCAGATATCCTAGCAAGCCAATCATCAAGAACATGATAATTCCGAAACCTGTCAACATAGTATTACTTGCTCCGTCAAGGCTCTCGATTACAAAAGTCGATTCTCCCTTCTCAACCTGCACTGGCGCAGTTCTATCATTCATGCCATTAGGAGTAGTGATTTCTATCCAAGCAGTACCAGATTTTTCTGGAATCCATTTTGTCTCAAAAGAAATAGAAGAGTTTGCAGGAACTTCTATGTTTACGATGTCGATTAATCGTCTGTCATCACCGTTTTCGATAACTTCAACCCTGATACTTGTTGTTCCCTCTACTTGACCATTATTGTGCAACGTAATGTTCACCCAAATTGTATCTTGCACTCCCGGGTATTCGTTCTTGATAACAATGTCCTCAGATGTAAAAACTATGTCAGCCTCACGGTTAGCAAGTTGTATTACTGCCAATGGGGAAATTCTACTGTTAAATGTTGAAATAATTTCTTGACCAGCATAGTCTTGTCCCTCAACCCACACCCACAAATCCCAAGAATTCTTTCTGCTGACTTCAGGAATAATCTCCTCTACATTTAATGTAGCCATAAGTGGTATCGATCTTCCTGCACCAGTTCCAGCGATTAGTTCCATACTGACATTCCCACCCAATAGTGCGAGTTCTGGTATTGCCATTCCATTCGGAACAATCAACCAATTCATCCGCATTGTTTCAATATCCAAACCTTCCGATTCATTTACTAAAATCTCGAAGTTCAGATTTTCCCAATCTCTCTCTTGAACGATTTCAAGCCTGTTTGGGGATACCATTTCTACAACTTGAGGTGCATTTCCATCAACAACCATCCATGCTGCGATTTCGTCAATATCTGTTCGGTCTATTGCTCCGATTGGTAAATTTACAATATCCAATGTAATTGGATGGATTCCTGTGTTATTTGGTGCCGTAATTGAGACACTGACTTTTCCAAACTCAGACAAACCATAGTGCTCAGTTTCGTTCAACATTGCTAGTATTTGCACAGGATAATCGACTGATTTGCCATCTTTACTCCAAATAACATCACCACTTAATTCACTAACATTTCCAGGAGCTGTGTAGGCATTGTTTCTTGCATATTGAATACTAGATGTATCGATCTCCATCTCGCTTGAAAATCTCCAATGATTTTCGAGTTC
The DNA here is from genome assembly GCA_002694245.1 of Methanobacteriota archaeon. GTDB lineage: Archaea > Thermoplasmatota > Poseidoniia > Poseidoniales > Poseidoniaceae > MGIIa-K1. Next base: position 1,653 of record NZLM01000019.1, on the reverse strand, counting down.
TTTGCTATTATATTGTCCGGAATCGTCTAAGGCTGATATTGTCACTTTCCTTTGAATGGATGTGTCTGGGTTAAAGTCCCAAGTTAGGCTAAAACTCACTCTTAGAGTAAATAGTGGGTCGAAATAAGTCGAATCTCCGATTATTAGACACTCCTCAACAATTATTGTGACGGAAGAGGATAAACATCCACTATCTGAAGACCATTGAATTGTATAATCTTCATTCAACTCTGAAGATAAATCTACAACTACTGATTCTATATCTCCATAACCATTAATATCTTCAATTGGCACTAGCAAAGAATAGTTTTCACTAGGGTGTAGCCATGGATTAGATTCAATCCAGCCAAGATTTTCGCCAAGGACAGTTGGTGATCCATCTGGGCCGAATTTGATTATGAATAATGGATTTTCTTCTGTTCCTGAATCTTCAAGCATGTGCCCTGCTGGGTCATATACCTCAAGCCAACCAGATAGTGTGTCACCTTCAATGGATTGTGAGACATCTATTATTGTGGTGTAAATGCCTTGAAAACCATTAGGGTTAGTGGGGAGGTCCAATTCGATTGACTCTTCGCCTTTCCAAGTATTTTCAATATGAAGAATCGCATGTATTGGAAGGACTGGTCTGTCAGCGATTTCAAAAGACAATTCAAGTGGGATGTTGTTAGGTCGGTGATCGAATTTACCAACGTTACTCGATGTTAATATGGGAGATACCTCATCTATCAAAAAGGTATTTTTCGTGGGTACTTTCCAAGAGACTCCTTGTCCATACAAGGGTCTAACATCTACTTCTAGTTCTATTTCCGAAGCGAGTTGGCCCGGAGAAAAATTAAGAGTCGCTACTCCATTTTCAACAACCTGGGTTGTATCGACTTTTTGACCATCTAAGTATAGATCAACTATTGATGAGTATGATCGTGGTGATACTTCGAGACCCTCAAAGTTTAATGCGACCTCGACAATTCCAGGATTCGCAGGATCAAAAAAAGATGCATCCCACGATGACCTCGCATTATCTCCAAATGCTAAGTACCAATCTGTTACTTCTATGTCTCTTTCCACACCCATGGTCAAGCCTTCGCCAAATCTAAGTTGAGCTGGCTCAGAAAGTGGACCATTCATATCGATGGAACTTGATGCAATTATAGCATCCTCATCTGGCCAAATGGCTGATAACTGAATCCTGTGGAAAAAATCTACATGCTCATTATTGAAGTTGAAAGAAAAAGAATCGATGCTTAGACCCTGATCGCCTGTGCATGTTACAGTTTGCAAAGAGCAACTCAGTGACCTTGCCCAATTACTTCCCCTCAGCATAAACGAGGACGACCACTCTTCGGAAGTGAAATGTGATTGTGCATCGCTTACTCCAATGCTTGATAAGTCAAATGAACTTGTAAATTCATACCAGTCATTTCCTGCAACTAGAGTCTCAGTATGATTGGCTAGAGTCATTTGAACCGGCTGAGGTGAACCAAGAGTTTGAATTCCGTAATCAAGGACTGAAACACTCCCCGGATTGTTCATGATTATTGGAATTGGGACAGTTTTCTTACCATTAATCTCTGCAGTTGTTGGTAATTCAGCGTTGATTGAAGCAATAACTGCTTGTGATTCTACTCCCATGATTTGTGGTGAGTAATCGTA
>NZLM01000018.1 GCA_002694245.1 Methanobacteriota archaeon | reverse complement strand
CAGGGTTTGATTATGACAAACTAAATATTGACAAAAGCCCTGCTGTCCAGAGACTACTATCTCTGACCGATGTGCTTTCAGCAGGTCCATATGTTGCTTCTTTGAGTAAAGATGACCTCTTATGGAGAGGGTCTTCCAATCAAGAGTTGGTCTACTTAAGCGAAAGATATTCAAAAAGTGATGAAGAAAAATGGCTGGAGAATTCCCCGGTCGAAGAATTAATGATGACTGACAATGGTATCATGAGAACTGGTTTCAAAGCCAAAAAAGGAGATTTATACAAATCCCTTTTGCGAATATCTCCTTGAATAAAACGGGGCTTCAAGTAGTCTGGCATGTGAATAAACAGCCATGACAAGCAGACCTAAACTCGCTGTCTCATCTTGTCTCCTTGGGGAAAAGGTTCGCCACAATGGCGAATCATCTGAGTTTAGGATTCTCAACCGTGTTTGGAGTGAACATCTTGAACTGATCGGAGTTTGCCCTGAAGTTGGTGTAGGCATGGGGGTGCCAAGACCATCAATCAGGTTAGTCAAAGGTGAAGAAAGGATTTCGCTTGTCAATCCTGAAACCGGCGACGATTATACCAAAAAAATGCTAGAATATGCTGAAGTGCAGTCAGATTTTCTAGTAGGCTCAGGTATTAGCGGCTTCGTCTTCAAGAGCGACTCTGCAAGTTGCGGTCTTGAGAGAGTTAAGGTATATCGTGGTGATAGCCCACAAGCCATTCGTGATGGTATTGGTTTGTTCTCAAAGGTTTTCACCACGTTATACCCCCACATTCCAGCCGCTGAGGAATCTCAACTCAGAGACAAATCGCAGGCCGACCACTTTCTCGCAAGGGTAAACCTGCTACATATCTGGCAAATGTTTGGATCTGAAGGTTGGACTGCTGAGAAGATAGAGGCTTTCCATCTAGAGCAAAAACCGTTGATGCAAAAAATGGCTCCAAATTCTAATGGAATCCTTACCGGATTAATCGTTCAAGGTTTGAACAATGGGGAACACCCGGAAAACATCGCTTTGAATTACATCACAGAAGCCCAAAATCTACTCACAATCCATACCAAAGTCAGCAATATCTCTAATGCTCTGGAAAGCATTGCAATATAATTGACTAGAAATATAAGATTTCATTCAATCTTTACTTCTATATTGCCATTGTTAACTCTCGTCTGATAGATTTTCAAATCTTTTTGTTTGCTGAGTTTACCGACAAGTTTCCCATATGGTGGGAAAAGAGGAAATGGTGACCACTCGACCATTTCTCCAGTATCTATTCTGTGAGTTGTTTGGTGAAGTGGACACCTAATACAATCGTCCTTGACTTTAGCTCCATATGCTAGAGGCCAGCGCATGTGTCTGCAGAGAGCTTCGGTTGCAAAAAATTCCTCCCCCATTTGCCCAAGTAACACAAGTTTCTTGGCAACCGTAAGCATCTTTTTCTTACCTGGTTTCATCTTTGATTTTTTTATTGCTACATGCCATGTCATGGTTTCACCTCATGCAAGAACTTGAGACATTCCACCATCCAAGTGCATTACCTGACCTGTGAAATTATCCGGAGCAGAAGTTAGCAACCAATGGATACTGGTTGCAACCTCGTCAGCCTCATTTATTCTCTTAAGTGGAATCATTTGGGCAGAAGCTTCCCTTATTGCATCAGACCGTAGAATAGTCGCAGCTAGTCTTGTATCTGTGAGTCCTGGAGCAACCGCATTTACTCGAATTCCTCGCTTTGCATAAGTTGCGGCAGCAGAGCGAACCATAGACTCAATGCCACCCTTTGCTGCAGCAATCGCCTCGTGATTTACTAGCCCTAAGCTACCAGCTACACTTGAGGTGAACACCATTCTACCCCCGCCTGATTTTATCATTGCCTTACCTGTTAGGGAAAGTGTTAGGAATGCGCTTGTCAGGTTTGTTCTAATCACTTCTTCAAAAGCATCGACTTTCAGAGCGTGAGGTGGCCTGATCACAATAGAGCCAACAAGATGTGCTACTCCAGAAATCTTTCCTGCACCAGAGTCTGTAGCGGCTTGTATAGCGCTGCTAAGTGCATCTTCGTCTAATGCATCACCTTCGATTACAGTAACTCCTTGCTCTGCTAATTGGGAAACTCTGGACATATCTCTTGCTAAAATTGTAACATGATTTCCATCAACAAGTAACTTGTGTATAGTCTGAATCGCAATGTCACTCGAACCGCCGATTATCAAGTATGAATTTGACATATTGTAAATCCAGTTTTGTTTGTATTTATACTACTGTTCAAATTCAATCAAAATAAATCACAAATTTGTCAGTTAGAAGAGTTATTCCAAATAGAGACACTTTCGAAACACTCATTTAAATGAAAAGATAAGGAAATCTATATCATAATACGAAAGGTGTTTGCATGAATATTGGTGCGTTTGACAGAGTCATAAGACTTGGTGGAGGACTGGGTGTTGTCCTTTTCGATTATGTCTCAAGCGCCAGTTGGGAAATTATCTTCCTGCTATTCGGTGTTTGGAGTGTTACAACTTCTGTATTTGGATGGTGCCCGTTTTACAAGATACTAGGTTTCAATACCTGCCCAACAAATTTCGCTAATACAAACACAAGTGATTAATGGCTACTCAATTTCATCATCGAGTATTTGATCAGTGTCGGCAATAAATGATATTGCTTCTTGATTTTCAATACCGACAATACCTCGAATATTATGCATCTCCTGCAGCTTTTCAGTTGGTGGTGCCACCTTAATTCTGCTATTATGGATTTGAATTTTATTTCCAGGTGCTGCTTGTATGCCACCATCAGGCATCCATAGACCAAGAGAGCCAATCTCTGGATGATGAGATACAATCAGCGCTCTTCCACTCTCGTCCTCATCAATTCTTAGGACGGTTAGAGATGAGTTGTCAGGAATCAATTTATTTGCATCTTGCCAATCACTCCATGTTTCATCTAACGGCTTAGACAATTCTTCTGTTTTCCTATCGATGTCTGAGATAGTGGATTCAAATTCTTCGCTTACTTCATCTGGTACAGAATTCAGGGTATCCAGTAACTGTCTAAGCCCCTCATACTGTATCTGCTCTTTTTCTGTCATCGCAGTATTGGCTAAGAGAATTGTATCGGCCAGTGATTCCAACACTTCAATTTGCTCAGACTCAATCGCACATTCCATTGCTTCATCTAACACTTCAATAGCCAAACCAGGACAATCTATGGCTAGAAGCGAGGACCCTAATGCTGACAATATTTCTGCAGCCTCATTTTTATCCGATAAAACAATTTTATTTGCAGCATCTAAATGTGATTTGGATAACTTTTCATCCCCATCAATATGTCTAGCAATACTAGCCAAAACAAGATTTGCAATACGATTTGCAGATATTGCTTGGGCTTGTCTGTCTGCAGACTCGAATAATTTAGAAGCTCTATTCCAGTTTCCTGATGCCAGAGCAAGCAACCCAAGCTGATGCATTGCTCGCATCTCTGCTCCAGTGTCTGAAATTAAAGTTGCAGAGGATAGTGCTCTGGACAAATGTAGTCTAGAGAGTCTCATGTCTCCCGATAACTTTGCCAACATGCCAAGTGCAGATTCTATTCTGTAAATTGATCCAGACATTGCCCTGTGGGCAATTTCAGCCAATTCTTCATTCATTGGCGAGAGACCAATTCCAACTACCTCCAATATCTCTCCGAGTAAGTCAGAAGTTTGTTCATATGACTGCATAATGTCATCTGAGCTACCGGTAGAAGCCAATTTGGCTAGATGCTCATCTAATTTCGATACCGGTTTACATACATCGGGAAGATTACCTAATTTTGTTAACATTGATTTTTTTACTCGCTCGCCTCTAATTGATCTGATAAGGGCTGACACAAGTTTTGCTTCATCGGACTGTGATAATTCCTCTCTGTCCTCNCTGAAGGCAGGTTTTGATGATATNAGTGAGTCNACCATCCATGTCAATTTAGACTGGATGTCATACTGTCCTGCTCTACTTATTGCGTACCTCATCTCNGCGGCTCNTACGCGCCTTGATAGGCTTCTAAATCGAGATGATTGAGATTTACTACCCANATTTGCAAGCCTTTGAAGGAATGTAGAAGGAGGGCANGTTTCAAAATTCAAATTTGCTTTTTCCCCAGTTGTTGTCATTTTGTAATCATCAGAAACAAGAGTTACCTTATTCCCTTCATGTGCCAATTTTGATCCCAAAATCATTAACGATAAATCAACATCTTGCGGAGATGCTTTTTCCCCGATATGACGTGCTAGGGCCCTAACTTCTGCTTCATCTACAGAAACTGTAACCAATGTNTTCTGCATTTTTTCTAATAANTTAGGTTGTCCTTTCCAGCGTTGGAATCTTACTGTCCTTACCTCATCGTGCACGCCGGGCGTGACGTAAAGTGATGTCTCTGATGATTTCANGACTTTATTCAAATCATCCAAAAAACCTTCTCTAGCCATCGAACCGATGTGGATAAAGCAGTTCGAATCGACAACCCAAACATTGGCCATACATACNGCTTGAGGTAACTATTACTTTGAATNAGCGCCTATATTTTCTANTATATTANACGCCTATCTTAGATACTTCCTGTCGAACCATATGGGNCCACCGGGCGGTATAGCTGCCANCATTGCTTTAATNGCTAAATTTGAGTTTATCCTACCTTGGTTTTGTTCCCACCAGACTAAACCACAGTATAANACGAATAGACCACCGTGAATTGGGCCTATGATTTTGACTAGGATTTCATTTCCACCAATATATTTCATGGGCATNGCNATNAAGAAAAGTGATATTGTAGATATCGTTTCNAAAATTCCTGAAATCTGAAAAAATCGCATCAATTCACCTCAATCATAGGCCTAGATGAGCCGCATGAGGGGCATANTTGATCTTCAGTGTCTTTGTAATCATGCTTGCATGCAGGGCATATTCCTGCTAATTTCATCTTACCCATTGATTCAACCGCTTCGCCTTGAAGNGATAGATAACCGCTATTGACGTTTCCAACAGTGTATCTACCTGCTCCACCAATACGNACAAGCAAATCTGGNGGAAGTGTNACGGTTCCAGTTTCGTCAATAATCAACTCACGATCTTTTGTTAGATTCTCAACATCGATAGATTCACCATGTTCAGCAACAAATCTCCCATCTCTCAACTCAAGAGANCGATTAGCAAACGCAGCCACTTCTTTTGAGTGTGTAACAATTAGGAAAGACACGCCGTCGTTCTGGTGCAAGTCTTTGAACAGGGCGAGTACCTCTCTGCTGGTTACTGGGTCAAGAGCGCCTGTGGGTTCGTCAGCCAAAATTAGTCTTGGCTGGGTAATCAGAGCGCGTGCGATTGCTACTCTTTGCTGCTCACCACCACTAAGCATCGCAGGTATGGCATTCAGTCTGTGACCCATACCTAATTTTGTAAGCATNTCATCTGCAATTTTCAGNGCNTTTTTAGATCGAACTCCTTGATGTCTAAGTGGTTGTGCTACATTATCTCTAGCGTTTAAATCTGGCAGCAAATTACCTTCTTGGAAAATGAATGAAACTGTTTTTTGTCTCAACTCAACGAGTTCCTGTCCGGTCAATCTTGTCATGTTCTTACCAGCTAAACTGACATTACCAGCACTAGGTTTCATCAACCCACCAAGACATTTCATCAAAGTTGATTTTCCTGACCCGGATGGTCCGACAACTGCAATTGCTTCTCCTTCTTTCATATCGATGTGAAGGCCTCTTAGAGCAACTACGTTACCATCCTCGGCTTTGGATTCGTAAACATGGTACAGGCCGTCTGCAAATAGGATTGTTTCTTCCACCCTCACTCCCCCTTCAAAACGCTGGCTAGGTCAGCCTTCAACGCCTTTCTNGTAGTAACCAATAATGCAACGACTACTGCTACAAATACCGCTAACGAAACCAAGACGATTTGCGTCCATGGATAGACTAAATCTCTCTCTATAGTGGTGCTTGACCCACCAAATATTTGGAAGATGAAACCAAATATATCGAAGAAACCATTGAACGAGAGTGCTAAAGCAACGCCTAAAACAACTCCAAGAGCCATTGATACCATAACTATTGATAAAATTTCAAAGAGTACAAGTCTGATAATTTGGGTTGGAGATGCGCCTATCGCTTGCAGTACTGCTAGTTCTTTTTGACGCTGGTTAAGAACCAATGAAAGGAATACGAAACTTGAAGCAACTGCTGCAACACTTGCAACAACAAATTGTAATGAAAGTAAGCCCGGTGTTCCAAAGATTAGGCCGCCATTTCTTTCCACTTCCTTGTGTGTACTTGACCAGTCAACGGTCTCAGAGACCCTTGAATCCGCCTCAAGTTTTGATGCTAGGGACTCTAGTGCGTCTCCTGATACTCCATCAACTCTGACAATCCAAGTAGTTGAGTTGTAGTCTACAGCGTCTTGACCTACTAGACTCCTCCATTTACTCTCACCAATAATCAGTGTTGATTCGATTACTGGAGAAGAAACTCCTGGTATGTATTGATGCACACCCATGTAGAACATTTCAGCACTGAATTTTGTAACCTCTATTCTTACAGATGTGTCGGCTAGGAACAGAGGCGCTGCTAAGGGTGTTGGAAGAGGAGATGGGCCTGTTGCACAAGAATCTACTGAACTATTATTTCCATCGGGACAAGTAGTATTGGAAAGTATGGTGTTATCAAATTCAAACAAGCCAAACATTCCGTTCAGGTTAGCATTCGTGAAATCTGCTCCTTCCATTGTTCCATCCCTGAAATTGACAATTATTGTGTTCTCAAGGTTGGCACCAGTCAAGTTAGTATTTGACAGATTGACATCGAAAAGAATTGACTCGCTCAGATTTACATTAGAAAGATCTGCTCCAGATAGGTTTGTTCCCGATAAGTCTACTCTTCCAAGATCTCTTTCGTTGAGGTCCTGACCACTTAAGTTCAATCCAGTCCAATCTCCTTCCATTAATTCGGTGTATGCGAGGAATAATTCCTCTGGATCGCTCTCTCCAGCGCCACCAGAGGAAAAATTAAACACAATTTTATCCCATGTGAACGTTATATTCTCGGATTTTTCATCTGATGACTTCAGTAGTTGATCATCAAGTCGGTTTTCATCGCCCCCTCTTTCAGAACCAGGTAGGTCTAAAGCGTAGGCTGCATCTGTGCCAGCAGAAAAACCGCCTGCTTGATAGTAAGACAGGGCTTTTGATACATCTTCACCAGGCAGTGCTTGATCACTCCATTTTAGTACGTCTTCGTTGTCATCAAACAAAACAAATGTTTGCAGATTTTCACCACCGCTTGCATCGTACAGCGTCAGCTCTGGTACACTGGTTGCAATGGGATTTACATTAGCCCCACTAGCATATTCCTTCACAATATTGATTATTGTTGATTCACCGACTTCCTGCTCCATTTGGATTTTTAAATCTGAACCTACAGAAGCATCGACTGTTTTTTCATCAACAAGAGTTCCTGTGTAACCCTGGACTGCTGCTAATGTTACGATTGACAGTGTGAGGAGCATGATTACCGCTAAACGGTTGACAGACTCTGCAGAACCAGAGCCTTTCAAGCCTCTTTTCACATCTTTCAAAATCTTAGTATTACCGAATATCAACTGCATTATTTTTGGTCCTTTAGCACCTATTCGTCCTAGAAGTAAGGCACCTCCAATCCAAAGAGCGAATGGACCGAATATGCCGATCAATCCTTCAATAAAGAAATTAGAAATTATTCCATCTTCACTGCCATTCATTTCTAACCATGTATCAATCACAGCAAGCATTCCAAATAAGAAAGCTGACCAATGCAGCCACCTTTTTGGTTCGGCTTTTTTGCTTGTCTTTTTTACACCCTCTTCGATTTCGAGTTCTATAAATTCTCTAGCTCGGCTTCTACCGAATATGAGTGCTAAACCTAGAGTAGTTACTGCAGTAAAAATTGTTGAACCTATTCCTAATGTCGGATTTACATCAAAATCTCCAGTTCTAAATTCCATGAATCCAACTGCTGACAGGACCACAGGAACTGCTAGCAACGCTAGAATGTAACCAACCAGCCAGGCAACCGACGACATAACAAATAATTCAAGCAATACCATTCCCTGTAGCGTTCTACCGTCTGCTCCAATTACGCGATGTATGCTCACTTCTCTACGCCGCTGTTCCAGAGATAAAACTAGACCATAGATTAGTACTGATATAGATAAAATGACTATTGGAATCATTATGATATAATCAAAAATCTGAATCAAACCGAGGAATATATTCAGGAAAGTTATAGTTCCGCTTATGATATCTGTATAGTATAATTCAACGCCTTCCTCTGTGTAATTTTGAGCTTGCACACGTGTCCCTAAGTCCTCCAACCATTCCTCTGCATCGGCTGTTGAGCTTGTTGGTAATTGGCCCCTGTCAATAGTGACACCAAGGTACATGTGATCATATCTCATTAGGGTACCACGCTGGGACTCATCGAGTACTTCCCATGTCGTAAAAATCGGATTGAATGGAAGTGTGGGGTTGCCAAAATCCCACGGCTCATAAACTCCTAATACGGTCAGATTTTCTACAGTCATCCACATTCTGCAGTACATCATCTCGTTATTCTCTGGTGTAATTTCTCCATCACAATTATCTTCAGTAACGGAGCCTTCAATCAGGGTTGATTCATCTACAACGTATGCAAAGGTAAGAGATGTGATATTTGAGCCATTTTCTCCAGGTACTATCTTTGCCTTACTTGCTATATCGGACGGCAATATTACACCATTTTTCTTCCTCATTTCCTCAGGAGATGGCCACTCGCCTAGACCGGGAATAATTTGACTGCCTAACCTATCAGCCAATTCACCATCAAATGCGCCCGGCCCAAGGAATCTTATCGCTCTCATGTCAGAAATAGGCGGTCCTGCATCAAGAGCCTCAGGATAATCAAAACTAACATCACTCCAATACGGGTTTTCGTCGCTAGTTATCTCACGCATTTCCAACGGTTGAGCAACAACGAAATCAATGTTGAAGAACCCACCGCTGTGGATACCCTGGCGTCCTAAAACGAGTGTACAATCATTAAATTCTGTGAAATTCTCCAATAATTCATCACAAACCTGCTGCATTACTGCTGTATCATTTGACCAACCAGAGGAGTTGATTGCAGGAGTGCGGCCGTACTCGATTTTAGCATCGAACGGCTCTGAATCCAGAGATTCCTCGAAGAATAATTGTGACAAACCAACTCCATATGCAAGAACGGTTGTTATGACAAGAGATGAAAGGAAAACTCCAGTGATGACTGCTAATCCTCGCTCCTTTCCACGCCATGCTCCCTGAGCTGCCAACCTCAATCGACTGGGAAGTTCGGTAACCCTGTGCTGCATTTTCTTTATTTTTGAGCGATTTACAGTGAAGTCTGAATCAGAAAATTGTGACTTTTCCTCTTCCTCCAGTTCCAGATCTTGGATTTCTTCATCACTCATTCTTCTTCACCACCCATTTCATCTAAGCCCCAAGCAGAGCGAATATCTGAGGCTTCTGTTTTGCCATCCTTCAGTAACAACATTCGGTCTGCGTTTGATGCTAGGTCTGGGTCGTGAGTAACCATTAAAATTGAAATTGGATTTTCTACATCATGACAAAGTTCCTTGAAAAGAGCGAGGACTTCCTTACCACTGGCTATGTCGAGATTACCTGTTGGTTCGTCAGCTAACAGAATAGGTCGATTGCCAGCAATAGCCCTTGCGATTGCGACTCTTTGCTGTTGACCTCCAGACAACTGATCTGGAATGTGGTGCATTCTATCNCCCAAACCCACTCTTTCNAAGGCATGCTCTGAAGCAGNAACCGCTTCATGCGAATTCATGCCTGANAGCTCNAGNGCCATTGCAACATTATCAAGCGCTGTNAGGTTGTCAAGAAGGTGAAAGTCTTGGAAAATCCACCCTACTAAGTCCCTACGCACATCAACTACGCTCGAAGGGCCCTTGAGACCATAGNTTCTACCATCGAGAGTTATNTTGCCTTTGTCGCCCGGCAGAAGACCTCCAATGATATTCAACAATGTAGATTTACCACACCCAGAAGGTCCCATTAAAGCGACCATCTCGCCTTTTTCAATCTCCATCTCAATGCCCTTGAGCACATGGAGTTTGTTGGAACCGGAACCAAACGACTTCGTTAGACCTGTNACATTGAGCACTACGCCACCCACTATTGNGCANCATTGNTGAGTTATGCTATATGAACTAGTGTTTGAAATGTCGCTGTTTTTCTAACAAAAACTGNTGATGTTATTTTTTTCTAAAGGTTTTTTTTCTTAGCCAGTCAAGGAAACTTGAGTTCGAAAAAACTCCATTCCTATACTGTTGTTTAGACATTACATCGTCGACCCAGGATTCTAGTGCTGCATCCATATTTTTACCTCAGTTTACTTTATACACCGCTTGTATAATGCGTTTTGGGTGTTATGTTTAAACTAAGTGAGTGTGTCTACACCTAGTGAATTTATCTTATTTTGANTCACAAGGAGTAGGCTTGCAGTTTTTTACGCATTATCCGCTTCCANACAGGTGGTACAATTGCAAGCCAGAAACAAACATAGTAGCCGCTAGGTANTTGAGGNGANTTTTCGTANGCTTTCANNTCCCACATNGGAGTGCTAGCTTTCANATGGTGTGCAGGGTGTAATGGTAATTCTAGCAGCGTCCATCTTGACCAAATGCCTCTGTGCTCCCATGAATGCATTTCTGTATGNCTTTCCCCAACCTCACGCCTCAATCCATAATGTTGCATGTAATTTACATATTCAAGCAAAATAATTGCTAGCGCNGCTTGTACTAAGAANGCGTACATTACNGANGATGANATGTAGAAAAGGATGCCTAGAAACGCTAGTTGTAACAAGGTTGTATGCANAATAGGATTNCGGATTCCAGTCTTACCTTTGTTTGAATGTGTTTTCCATGCAGATCTGTATTGAGCAGGAATCGTGAGAACGATTTGGGTCCACAAACCTCTGCCCTCAGGGGATGAAGCAGGATCTAATTCTGTTGCATAATTGCGNTGGTGNCCGTGNTTGTGCTCGGTTGTGAAGTGTGAATACAGAACCAAAAAAAGGTTGACTCTAGCAACTCTCCAGATCCATGAGCCTTTCTTTCTGTGCCCNGATTCGTGTGCGTTGATTATTCCAGATATCCCTCCAACTATNCCCACAGAAAGCCCACCNAGTATTACCGGTACTGTGAATCCATCTAGGTTTGCTCTCCACAGCAANATCCCGATTGAANCATAGAAAAAGAGTCCATGCGCGANTANCAAAGAATTCCACGGCCCTTTNGATACNTCNNCTCTTGTTGGAGATACNTCNGGAGCAAANTANTCTATTATTGGACANAAGCCTANAGCGTANACNAAGCCAGAAAAGCACCACCAACCGCCCATNTANATGCCAGANATTGTAACTATTGGCAGGATAAATCCTAACAAATGAGGAAGCCATGTTTCCTCTTTCTCTTGCATGANCTGAAGCCTAGATGTTTACATTAATCAAGCGTGGGGTTGAAAACTTCAACACTAGTGGGANAAANGATGGACCCATTGCTGAAAGCAAAGTTGCAAAAGCAGCGCTACCANATTGTAGGNGAACACGGCGGTGTAAAGGTCTGTCACTGGACTAAAGAATCCTTACTAAGAGACAGGCAGTGCTACAAGGGTAAGTTCTACGGGATTGCTAGTCATAACTGCATGCAAATGTCTCCCGTGGTTGACCAGTGTAACTTAGCGTGTTCTTACTGCTGGAGAGAGCCGCATATGGATTCACTCGAACTAACAGACCAAGATCCATTAGAGATGTTATACGAATCTGTTAGAGCGCAACGTAGATTGATTTCAGGATTCGGCGGAAATCCAAAAGTACCGCAAGAGAAATTCTTAGATGCACAAAACCCCAAACANGTTGCAATATCTCTAAACGGTGAGCCAACACTCTACACACGGTTGTCTGAGTACATGGAACTATGCCACTCTCATGGCATGACAACTATGCTNGTTACCAACGGAACCCTTCCCAAAGTAATCGAGAATTTAGATACACTTCCCACTCAGTTGTATGTATCTGTTGATGCTCCAAACAAGCAAGTGTTTGACCAAATATGTAGACCAAAGTGGAATTCAGCAGCGTGGGATAANTTCGAGGANACCATAGATTTACTCCCAAGTTTAGACACTCGAATTGTATGCAGGCACACTCTAATCAAAGGCCGAAATATGAACCNAGAGCACATTCCGCAGTATGCGGCATTAGACAACCGAGCAGACCCANACTGGATCGAGTGTAAGGGGTATGTACACGTAGGTAATTCTAGAGAAAATTTGACTGCGGAAAATATGCCATTCCATGAAGACATTCTTGAATTTTCCAAAGCACTAGCTCCGTTAACAGATAGGAAATTGCTCGATGATTCACCACCNAGTAGAGTTGCATTAGTAGGGAAAAAAATCGTGCCGATTCCTATACCAAATGCTACAATGAAGTTCCCTGAAAACCTCGGGATTGCTGAATCTGTTAAACATTTGAAAATTATTCAGTGAGGTGTTTNTTTTGCGTAAAGTGCTCGTTGCAAGAGGTGGCATTATGTCGACCTTCTCTGGCCTTGGTAGTACGCATGAAAAGTTAGTTTCAAGATTGGGCTCAGATTCTCTATCGAATTACACACTTGGCAGTGTGCATGAGTATAATTCATCAAATAATCCAGTAAGAAAATTGTACATGAGGTGGTCAAAGGGGCCCCGTGATGTTGCAAGAATGTCGAAGGAATATGACATCGTGCACATAAGCGACCAAGAGCAAGCNGGAATGGTTCCCCGTAACGCCAAAACAGTGGTTACTGTTCATGATTTGTTTCACATATTCCCATCTGTAAGAAATAAGATCGAAATTGGAGAACAGAAGCCTGGCATTATTAGAAGAAAAGACCTAGAAAAAATAAAGTCTGGATTATTGCGAGCTGATTTGTTAATCTGTATCTCTAAAGACACACAGCAAGAATGTGAAATGAGGTTTCCCGGTGTGAAAACAGCCTACATCCCTCACGCTATTGACACAGAAAAATATCAGATTGATACTCAAAGACCANGGTGGTTCAATANNGGTGTCAATCTCTTAGTAGTTGGAAGTGAGGANAGTNGAAAAAGAGTAGATTTCGCTATAGATGTGTGTTCAGGTATGGANGTTACTTTACACAAAATCGGAGCAGAATCATCTTCAGAAGCTAAGAATAGACTGCAACATTATGCTAAATCTACTGGATGTAATCTAAACTGGGTTGGTAGACTAGAAGAGAAGGAAATGATTGCTGCACTTCAGCATGCAGATGCACTNNTGTTTCCTTCCGTTGCTGAAGGATTTGGTTTGCCNCCATTGGAAGCATATGCTGCAGGTACAGTTGCGCTGGTTGCAGATGCACCAGCACACAATGAAATACCATTACAGCATCATATTCTTCCAATAGACAATATAGATGATTGGAAAGAAGCAATAAGAAATCTCAAGGACGAGTCGAAAGAGGTTCTCGCCAAAGCAAAGATGTACTCAATTGAGGCTTGGTGTGAGAGGCTTTCTGAGGCNTATGACTCAATTTTNCAATGATTTATTCATCCGTTGAAATCATAGAGGGGATTGATTTGGGNCAAAACATGCAGCCTGTTCAGAGCGTAGCAATCATCGGTGCTGGAAACATGGGATCTGGAATTGCGCAAAAAACCGCGCAGGAAGAATTTGATGTGCAAATGGTTGACAGAGAAGAACAGTGGGTGGCCCGAGGCCAGTCAATAATTGCAACTTTTTTGCAAGAAGCAGTNGATAGAAGNATTTTCTCACCANGCCAAGTCGAGGCAATCCAAGGCAGGATTACAGGCGTCGTAGGCACGGAAAACACTGCTAAGGACACAGATTTAGTTATCGAAGCTGTTTTCGAAGACTTTGACATCAAAACCACTGTATTCAACACGCTGAACGAGGTATGTGGNGAAAATACGATNTTGGCCTCAAACACTTCCTCNCTTTCAGTGAACGATTTAGCNAGTGCATCNGGAAGACCNGATAGATTTGTTGGCTTACACTTCTTTTACCACCCTGCCAAGAATAGATTGGTAGAGGTAATCCCTGGAGAGGATACCTCTGCTGAAACGATCGCAAGAACTGTTCAGTATTGCAGAGGATTAGGTAANGTCGTAATTCTGTGTAAGGATAGACCCGGTTTTGTTGTTAATCGCTTCTTTGTTCCTTGGTTAAACGAGGCTTGTCTGCTATTGCAGGAAGGTGTAGCCTCAGCAGCAGCAATCGATTCCGTTGCAATGAAGGCATTCAGAATAGGAATGGGGCCATTCGCATTGATGAATCTAACAGGTCCGCCGATCGCTCTTCATTCTACAGATTATCTTGCAGAACAATTAGAAACGCCAAGGTATGTTGGTGCAGAAAATCTCAGAGAGATGGTAGAAGCTGGCGAACAATGGGCAATAGGAGAAGACACAGAATGCAGCAAAGAAGCTGAAGAGATAATCAAAACAAGGCTANTNGGCCAAGTTTTCGCNGTCGCAGGTCAAATTGTTGATGAAGAGATATGCTCACTTGAAGATGTTGACAGGGGAGCTAAAGTTGGCCTGCGCTGGGCTAANGGACCATTCGAACTTGCGAATCGAATTGGGATCGATGTNGCAAGATCAATGGCTGCTGATTACTCCGAGCTAGCTAANTTCCCACTACCAAAAACATGGGAAAGAGATNGCAAGTTTGATTTCAATTATGTAGATTTACAGGTTGACGGTGATATCGCAACAATAACCATCAATCGACCAGAAGCAATGAANGCCTTGAATGAGACTGTTNTTGGACANCTAGGAAATGCAATCGATATGGCTAACTCAAACGAAGATGTTGCCACTATAGTTCTAGATGGCGCAGGTAAAGCATTTGTTGCTGGAGCGGACGTCAAATTCTTTGTCGATAAAATCAAAGCAGACTCTTTCCCTGATATTTACGACTTCACGGCAGATGGGCATGTAGTGTTAAACAAGTTAGAAGATTCCTCAAAAACCACAATTGCACTCACNACAGGTTTGTCTTTGGGAGGAGGTTTGGANTTAGCACTTTCTTGTGACTACAGAATCGGAACCAGAAAAACACAATTCAGATTCCCAGAAACCAGTATAGGAATTTTCCCAGGATTAGGAGGCACACAAAGACCTGCAAGAATCTCGGGAATTCCAGCTGCAAGATGGGCAGTACTAGCAGGTAACTTCATGGATTCACAAACCGCTGCCGACCTAGGATTAGTGACTGATCTGGTCGATGTTACTGAAGTTGATTCAACCATAAACAAACTTAGCAAACTTGGAAAACCTGCTGAAAAGTANCCNGGNACTCCTGCTAATNCGGACTCTCCGGTAGTNAAATTTGCCAATTCATTTTACAGTGACGAAAATTTACNCNCACTAATTGAAGGCAACTGCCCTGAAGGTTTTGACTCAGANGANAAANTANTNNCNNGACAATTNAGGTCTCTATCCAGAACTGCNCCAATAGCCTTGCAAATGGCTAGTGATCTTATTGACGCTGCTGCTGAAACCTCACTAAAACAAGGGCTTTCTCAAGAATTAGATAACCTAGAAAAAATATTCTCAACATCTGACGCCCTCGAGGGACTCAGTGCATTAATCGAAGGTCGTAAACCTACATACCAAAACAGCTGATNGTGTTAGAGTAACACTAGGTTTTATTGNAGACACCTGCTCGAATGTTTATGCCCGAGCCTCCGTTNAAATTGCCTAAGAGCGCATTGGATTCTGTTGAAACCAACATCGCNACTACAATCGCAAAGGGAAANGAAATACGCGACCTTCTGGCAGATAATTCGAAACAAGGTCCGTGGGATACAACTTGGGAAGTTGAAGCCGCAGTAGAGGCNTTNCACGTTTTTGGAAGTAGATGGACTATCGAAATATTATCGACATTGTATATNGCGGGTCCAAGGAGATTCAATCAACTAAAATCCCTACTAACCGGNATTTCAAGCAGAACNTTATCAGATAAGTTGCGTTTCTTGGTNGATGAAGNATTNGTTATCCGTCAAGTCGATGATGGCCCTCCCGTCAGAGTCGATTACATNCTTTCAGAGCATGGNGTTACATGTGGAAGGTTGCTTTCACCNCTTGTTGCACANCTCAANATTAGAAGTGGGTCTGTACAATCTAGGTGAGTGATTCAAATTATCGAATCACTTACAAACAAGTAGGAGTTGNTTTTNAGNTATGGCACTCCTAAAACAATGGGTTTCGCAGCGACCATGGCTCGCTGCTGGGCTTGCTGGAGCTGCTGGTGGATTGATNGGAATTGGATCNACGATTTCGGCATTCGCTTTGACANGGGGTGGAGTGAAATCTAAGCTAAGTCACTTTGANCATCCTCTTCGNCAACGCATACTAAGGACTCTNGAAAGGAATCCTGGACTNTGCTACAGAGAATTACAGTCCCAACTTTCTGCTGCTAATGGCACTCTAAGACACCATTTGGATGTTCTATCTAGCAGAAAATCAATAACAATAATTTCAGTTAATGGAAGAACATGTTATTTTGCTGGAGCGCCATCCCAAGTCGAAGTTTTACGTGGGATTGCAGTTGGAGAAAGTGAGGCTGCAAAGAAGATGCCAATTGGGCTTTCACTTGTACAAAGAACAATTGTCGACGATATAGTCCTTAATGGAATACCAAAATCACAGGCCTCCCTAGCAAGAAGAATTGGAAGATCAAGAGCATCGGTTCACTCTGCAGTAAAAGTTCTGAGAAGAAGAGGAATAATGCGTGAGGATAGGCTTGAGATGGCTCCTCACTTGATTGATTCAGAGAACTGGAAACCAGCAAAATCACCAGATTATGATTGGTCAGATGAACGAAGATGATTCAATAATTGCTTCTCAGAAGGCAAATATTGCGCATTGTTCAAAACCCTTCGTCATTGCCGCTATCGCATGTTTGATCTTCGCTTGGATGAGGTTCCCCTTCCGGCAAGTAAATCAAACCGCAACAATCTAATTGCGTGGATAATTGATACTCTGTGCCTTCAAAGAAGGAGAGAAGAGAATGCTGCAGACGATGGTACTTTTTCTCCTATACACAGAATATTAGCTGATTATCTTCTGAACGAACCGCAAAAAGGCTTCGAAACGAGGGAATTAGCAGAAGACCTAGGGGTCACTACTGCTGCAATCCACCACCATTTTACAAGGCTTATTTCGGCTGGACTTGTATCCACCTCGTCTGGCAAGGGTTGGAAAAATTACTACTTGACTGGTGGGTCAATTACCAAAGCGATCGAGAGTATGACAAATAGAGCCAAATTAATCCATACACAAAGACTTGAACTCCTGGATGAGGTATGGAGTCGTGGAGAAAATGTTTCAATGAAAATCGAGTTGCCACCAGATGGGAAATCAAGTTCGCTGATTCGAATCAAAGAGTGGGGACCCCTGGAAAACAACGAAAGCGAACTTTCCCGATTTATGTCTGACATTGGGCTTTTAGGTGAGAGGCCTGGTAAGGAAAATTTGTCAAATTCATTATCTGTTGGAATTTTCGAAATGCTGTTACAATCTGGACCACCTCTATCGATAGATGAAGTAGCAAAATCTCTTGATGCCCCAAAGCCAAGAGTTGGGCGGATACTAGAGAGATTTCGAGTAACTGGACTGGTCGAGAGAGTTGCGAGGACCGACCGGCTTTCCTCTGTTTTGTGGTCTGCAATGACAACCCAGCACCTGCGTAGAGGTGAGGATTGGTTGCTAAAAAAAGGTGGATTTGAAAGACTATCAGTGCCAAATACAATACTTAGGAGCCTGAAGAAAGGCGATTGTACACCAGAGAAAATAGAGAAAGCACTCAAGGAAATGAAACCTAAAGACCAGATGTTGTTGCTTAATCTTCTCGGAGGAAGATTACCTTTAGGGCACAGATTGGTTGGAAATAGCATAGAAGCAATGAAGAAAAAGTCTCAGACCGACTTAGATAGGATATTACGACGAATCAGCAAAATTGGTATACTGCTGGAATAATTCTTCAGAACTTAAACTTGTATTTTCATTTCTGTTCAAACACGTCGAAGTCGATCAAGAAAAGAGTTGCGAACAAAGTATACCTCTCCTCGAGTGTTAGACTCTTGTCTATGAACTCTATTGAGAAATTGTCCGCTTGCGTGAAAGCCATGCGTAGGTAACCTTCGAATTTCTTTCTTATCGAGGCGACAAGTACCCCGTTTCTCATCACATCAAACTTTATTCTGCGCCATTGGAAAAGACTGCTGTTAATTGTAAATAGGCTTTCTCCGGACCCAACTGAGATGATGTAATTTCGGCCAATCCATGATGTTCTTTTCGCCCTACCAATTTCCATTGCGTCTGCTTCTGCAGACATCTCGGTGAAAATGAATCTCAAAGGTTTTCTGAAAAGCCCTATTTGTTGTCCTTGCGGGTCAAAAATCTGCAAATTGCACGACCTTGCGTTATTGAGTATCTGACGTAGAATAAATCCACCAGCACCACCGCTAACTTCAGCGACAGATCCTAACTTATGTCCCTCTGGACTGAAAACATCATATTTGTTTGAGGTATCTACGCCTATGATTACATTTACTAATTCTGTTGCTTGTTGAACGATTATTGCGTCTTGGCTTAGCATATACTGTAACGACTCGGCTATGTTCATATTTACACCACTTTGATTCTGGACTTCAATGTGTTGCCAGAAATTCACTTGTTGCTTGGGCAAACTCCTCACGACTTTGCTTTCCATGCATGATGCTTCGTATCTTTTTGGCACTTGGTAATCCTTTTGTGAATGAAACAGCATGACCTCTCATCGATTTTATGTCTAAACCTGTGGTTTGGCGGGCCAATTCAATGTAGCGATTCCAACACCAACGCCTTGTTGCGAACTGCTTCTCAACGTAGCCTAGATTATCCCAATTTCCTTCAAAATTAGCTATCCAAGGTAACTCATCTCTTTCCATCCAACCAAGGCCGACCTTGATTTCTCCAAATACTGAGGGTCGACCTATTGCTCCCCTGCCAATCATAAGCCCTGCAGCATGAGTTTGCAAAAGACATGCACGAGCGGTGTCTGCATCAACAACATCTCCGTTTGCAATCACAGGCACATCAACAGAATCAACAACACTCGTGATGTAATCCCAATCAGCAACACCCGAGTATCTCTGTTTTAGTGTTCTACCATGTACACAAAGACGCTGAATGCCGANTTGTTCTAGGGCTTCACAGATTTCTTTTGCATTGAAATTTCCAGCATTTGTACCTAACCGCATCTTTGCAGTAACGGGTATATTCACTCTGTCTACAACTGCCTCNCACATTGAAATTAGATTNTCAGGTTCTCCCATCAATGCAGCACCTGCACAAATTTTCGTAATCTTTGGAGCTGGACAACCGAAGTTCAAATCGATTAAGTCCGCTGTATCCTCTAGCAGTTCAGCTGCCAAGGCCATNTCTTCTATTACTCCACCAAAAATTTGCGGAATAAATGGATTTTCATCATCACACGTCTCCATNTTCCTCCACGACATTGCAGCATCCCTAGTCAATGCCGTCGAGTTNGTGAACTCTGTGATTGTATAATCTGCTCCACACTCTTTTGCGAGTAACCGGTATGGTANGTCTGTAACNCCAGACATGGGAGCTAGAAACAANGGACGTTGTTCNCCATCCCACTCTCCGGGTTTTGGAGCGATAAAATCACTCATTGTTATCACCCNAAGGGTGGTTTTGAATCAGAACGTGGATTCCCANTCTTCGAGGTCTTGTGCTTCTGCCCAAGCCTCATCTGTGGTTTCTCCACGAGCCTTCAATACCTCGCGAGCCAAGACCCAATACAGCAACGCAAGAGATCTTCTTCCCTTGTTATTTGCTGGTAGAGCAATGTCTACATTTCTTAGGTTGTTGTTAGCGTCAACGATTCCAACTATCGGCAATCCTGAATTTACNGCTTCTCGCAATGCTTGCTGGTCTGCAGCAGGGTCTGTTACGAATAGCATNTCAGGCTCGACATATGATCTAAGAGCAGGGTTGGTAAGGCTACCAGGAATGAATCTACCGACGCTAGCGTTAGCACCGATTGCCTCAGCAAATTTGCGTGCTGGTCTTTGTCCATACTGACGAGCACTTACGACCATTATGTTCGCTGGATTGTATCGATTCAAAAACTGTGAGATTGNGCGTATTCTACTGTCTGTTATTTCTATATCAATCAANTATAATCCGTCAGAGCGAACCTCTTGAATGAATTGAGCCATATCAGCAGATTTTTGCTGTGTTCCAATGTGAACAGCATGTGTTTCGTAAGTCTCACGGTCGATGAGTAGTTCTGTCATAGTATTGACACCAGCATTCGGCCCACCAGCCCCCCCTAAATAACCGCTTCGTAGACCAAATCTGAACCAGTTTTCTTGAAAATACATCAATTAGCGTTACGCTTGAAGGCACAAGATTGATTTCGATTTAATGCGGGAGGCCAAAACGGGGGGCGTTTNAAATCGCTGATTCTAAATCAATTGATTTAATCCAAGCAGAAGAAAGCGATGACGGATTCTGGCGAGANAATGATGGCAAATCATTGAACGTATCTGCCAGCGATTTGGAAAGGCACGCTTACTGTCCACTTTCNTGGTCTTTAGCCAGAGAGGGAAAAACTGGACGCGGAAAAGCAATCGANGAAGGGCGCAAAAAACATGCAGAAATNCANNATAAAGTCGCTCAGTTCAAANCAAAGCAAAATGAACTGAAAAANGCCCTAATCATNTGGTCATGGTGGTTNACTATNATCATTATTTTTACCCTAGATGCTATNATTTTTACAAACATCTCAGAAACCAATTCACCTATTGATGTCTCAAAATATCTTACCATGCTTTCTCTAATTTGGTTAGCTCTTGGANTATTGGCAATCTATCTTCCATGGAGAAAGTGGACTAATTTCCCAATGGAAGAGNAAAAAGAAATTGATGAGATTAGAAGTTTAGATAANTCTGCTATACCTAGTGCATTANAGCCTTATGGATTCATTGGAGGATGGGGGCAAGGTGGTAGAGTAGAGGCTGGATTACTNATCGGCGCAACTATCTTTGGACTTCACGCAATTGGACTGGTTTGGGCTGAAAATAAAGAGCAAGCAGGATTTATTCTGGTTTCTGTGGCAATGATTTGGACCTTACTTGCATCATGGCAATTGCAAAAAGCACTTCTAGCCGATAATGCACTAGAGGTGGCAAGGCTTGATGCTGGCCTCGAAGAGCACATGGACGTAGCATATTCAGACGATGAATCGACCGCAGGCCTACTTATTGACCAAGTATCTGGATTGAGAGGTCGCCCCGATCAGATTGTGATCGTTGATGGAGAGTTTATCCCTGTTGAACAAAAAACTGGGAAGATTCCTGAGAAACCGCANAAATCACACAAAATCCAACTCCTTGCATATCTCCACCTAGTTGAGTCCACAACAGGTAGAACTCCACCCTACGGTGTTCTAAAATATGGTTCAGAAAANCTGCATACAATTGATTGGGANGGGCAAAACAAGCATTTCTTATTTTCAGCAATCAAGGAAGTTCAGAGATTAATGGTCGAAGGCGGTGCCGAGAGAAATCATAACCGCAAAGGAAAATGCGAAAGCTGCTCAAGACGGTATGCTTGTGATTCTAGCCTAGTCTAGGAATCGTAGGAACATCCAGCCTCNTTGGGATAAACCCAACATTCTCTCTCGANTTTAATCAAAACTTGAAATGAATCCTTGTAGATGTTTGCGACTTCCTCGCCGTATCCCCTTGATTCCACGCTCAATGTCCANTCACCTAATGCGAGTGGTTGTTGGAATGTTGCGACCATTTTCCTTTCAGTTTCGGTTACTTCTTCAAACCAAACTTGGTTTCCATCAGCATCNGTGAGTGTTGCTCTAACATACCTTACATCGGTAGGTACACCAGGAAGNATCAACTCAAGTGGCATCGATGCGGAGATGTATGNGCTAATCTCCTGCACGTTCTCATCAACTGGGAATTGTTGGGTTGCAGAGTATGATGTACTACCTTGAATATCTGTTAAATCGGTGGTAAAAGTGTGCGAAGCATTCAGTTTGTCAACAATATCCATAATCTCAGGAGAGGGTCTCAAATCTTCCATGAACTCTCTCGCTGGAACAAGACCAACGCACCCCATGCTTGATGCCATCATGATGGCAAGCATAATGAAAGCCGACAATGCTGGTTTAGGCCTCATTGTAAGCCCCGAAGAGGACATAATGTATCAATGAACCCCTCGATGGGTTCAAGCCATGTTGAGGATTGGAGCACATGCCTGAATGAAGTCAAGAGGGTCAGCCGAGCCTATGCGATGACGAACCCTATGAGTACTGACAGGCATATTTTCTTACTTGCAAAAGTGCGGATTCGATATGGCATCATTCGAATTTGGCGCCGCAAGTTGGACATTCTGTTGCCTCAACAGGTATCTCTGACCCACATGCACCACATTCTGCAGTCTCTTGTTTCTTAGCACGCCTTCTTACACCTCGGCGTCGCTTATTCTCTGCAACAGCAGCTGCGACTGGATTAACTTCGTCATCCTCTTCGTCGAACGAGAAATCCATTGCATCATCAGGCAATGCATTGCCAGCCAAAGAGCGGTCTTGCATTCCCATACCGATTTGAACTTCATCCCCTGGCATTACTCCCTCTTCACCGGTTATTTCGAATAGCCTTCCTCTAATGTCGGCATCACTTGCAGACAATTCAGATCCATCATCTGTGTGGGCCTTTATGTCTTTATTCTCAAGAATAGCATCGATATCATGGCCCTCAAAGGTTTCCTCTATGCTCTTTAGGGTTGTAGTCACGGAAGACAATGCTTCCACTTCGTCGATTTCTACCTCTTCTTCAATTGCCAACCTTCTGTCATATGCAGCCTCAACTTCAGCTTCTGCTTTTGCGATATTTTCATCCCAATGATCCTCTAAGTCATCTGCGTCATATCCAAATTCTTTGACAGCTTCATCAAAGCCCTCGTAGCCAGCGGCATGGATTGTCTCAGGATCGATTTCCTCATTCTCTTCGACTAGAGGGACAGTTTCTCTTTGCGTGATTTTTCTTTCTCTTCTCTCAAAGTAAAGAGATATGTCTTGTTCAGCACCACAGTAAGGACAATTCGAGAGTAGGTCCGGAATGGATTCCCCACATGAAGTACAATCGTGGAATTGTCTTCTTGCTTTTTTCAGGTTGAAACTACAGGAAGGACATCTGTCTTCGCCACCTACTAGTTCTCCGTCACAAGCAGGGCAGTAGTCGAAAATATCTCTTTCAACCTCTTCTTCTACTTCTCTTGTTAGAATTACTGCAGCTATTAAAACCACGATCAAAATGAGACAAATTAGTGCAATCATGCCTGCAGTAAAGAAAGTCATGTTTCCTGCTTCTTCTGCAATATTGCCTGCTGCTTCATTAGTATCCCAATTCCATGATTGAGTCGAACTCACCAAACTGTCGCTAGGAATTAAATTGATGTTGGTAAAGGGGGCAGTTGCTGTAAATGAGCATTCAATATTGACTACTTCTTCAGCTTGAATAATATTTACCTGAATAGTTGCAAACTTTTCTCCATCACCATTTTGACACGAGTAATTGACACTGCCAGTTCCTGCTCCTTGCGAAGCAAGATTAATCGAAACCGTATATTCCTCGCCTCCTGTAAGAGGAGATGTAGCACTTGTGCCATCGGAGTCGACCAGCGACATAGTCGCCTTTGACCAAACAAGACGCAACTGTGCTACTACCTCAACACTGCCACTTGCTTGAGAGTTGGCTGGGTTAGCATCATAGGAACCGCTGATAGGAACCCACTGAGCATCAAATTCTGCAGTATGAGCACCGCTTTCTGTTGGTAGAGTTTGTGTCCAAATTTGTGTATCTCCTGGCTGAATAGTGATGATTGGCTGAGAGTTGTCAGGAACAGTTACTCCTTCCCAAGTGTAGATTAATTTGCCCTTGACTTCTATCTCTCCTGAATTTGTAATTGTCACCATCCAATCTACATTGGAACCACTTGTTACCGAATTTTTTGAAGGTACTGCGAATGGATCTACAGAAACGTCTGGAACATCATATTTGTCGAAATAGGCACTGGTACGATCATTATCTGTGGTTTCCTGATTGAATCCCCCTGTTCCGAATGGATCAATTATTGCTGTAACCTTGTGATTACCCGCAGGTAATCCAGAGATGTAATTGTTCAACAGCGCATATGTCCAGGATTGCTGAGCGGTTTCTCCACCTGTGATGTTAACATAGAATGTTGGAATAGCGATTGGATTTCCAACATCATC
The DNA here is from genome assembly GCA_002694245.1 of Methanobacteriota archaeon. Taxonomy (GTDB): domain Archaea; phylum Thermoplasmatota; class Poseidoniia; order Poseidoniales; family Poseidoniaceae; genus MGIIa-K1. The sequence continues at coordinate 13,870 of NZLM01000018.1, read as the reverse complement.
GGTTATCTCAAGGGACATTGGAACCTCTGTAGTTCCAGAATCGCCTGAACGCATTATCGTCCCAGAGACTATCCATGGGCCTTCTAGGGACCCGCCCTGTGCTTCAACCGATATAGGGCCAAGATGAGATATATCCATTCTAGAATCAACGGTTAAAGTGTGTGTAAAGAGATTATTTTCATCGGATTCAACCACTGCATCATCCAAGTCAACCTCGACTAAAATGTCATAACTGCCAGAGGAGGGTGCATTTGTTGTATGATTGATTGTTACGCTTTCACCGGCGTTTAGGCTAGGAACATCCAAAACTTGGCTATTTTCTTCAACTGTAACTTGCATTCTACTTGACGCCGCATCTTCTGAACCTGTGTTCGAAACAGTGGTAGAGATTGTTATTGAATCGCCAGATTTAGGATTCTCTGGGTCTACTGACACCGAGGTTGCTTCGATATCTGCCAGTCCAGTAACGATGATTTCTTTGTAAAATAATTGCTCACCAGAATCTGCATAATTGAACGCAACCCAGATCTTGTGTTCGCCTAATGTAAGCCCAGATTTCACTTCTTCAACATCAACCGTTGATTTAGCGGGGATGTCGACGGTGTTTGCGGAAATTAATTTGTCTGATGAGACGCCATTCCAGTAGAACTTGTATAGTACATCGTCAGCCATGAAATTGTTATCATTATACAATGTTAATCTAATTGTAATTGAACCTCCTTCAACTGGATTTGCCGGAGTAATCGCAACAGTATCTGGCGATGCTTGTACACCTCCACTATCAGCTGCATCAACTGGTGTAGGCATCACTGCAACAACCATCATTGCAAGGATTAGTGAGGTCAACAGAGGTCTGCCCATATTTACTAGACGATAGGGGTAGCACTTGAAACAACCGACTCATAGGATGAGTTCGGCTTGTTATCAACACCTATCAACACACCCCGTAGGGGGGTGTTGGAATGCGAGGATTCAAGGGCGAGAGGTTGTGTCAGAGTATTGATGAGGCGAATTGTCTGCGCTCTTTTGGTCGTGATTACCATGACCATGGGACAGAGTCCGGAGATATTTCTCTCAGATTTTAACGAATCGAAATCGTCAGAGAGTCAATTGAATATCGTATTTTCAAACGGACCAGATGAAAATCAAGATGTGAAGGGATTGTACACCTTGAGTTTCGCTTCGACAGGTAGTGGAACAATTTCTAGTATTGAAGTTGAGATATCGTCAGATGGTTCAAACTGGGCTAGTATTGCTAACCTAACATCTACGCCTTGGCTCAAGCATGTTGATACTACCCAATACCAAAACGGAACATACACCTTCAGAGCAAGGGCATGGGATTCAGATGCGGGAAATTTCTCTGTGTGGAGTAGTAGCGGACAGTTCAACATTGTCAACCAAATACCAGTGATCACCGAATTCTCATTATCCAACACTGGAGTTGGTAGCGGTGATTCTGCTCTAGACCGTGCATGGTATGCGCTTGAAGAGAATGGAACTTTGAGTTTTGCTTGGACTGCAAATGATGATGATTTGACACATGCAAGTTTGATCAATGTCCCGGGACCAGGAAGCCCAACCGATGATGGACCAGGAACTGTATCCTATGGTTGGGAATGGAATACCGGTGCGATCTCTGAAGGAACGTATAACCCTAGATTGACTGTGTATGATGCTTCTGGATTATCTGCAAGCAAAACTATGTTCATCGGAATCGATAGGACAGCACCGTCAATGAATCAACCAACTGTCGGAGATAATAGCAACTGGAGTGATTCAACCGAAGTTGAAATTGGAAACCTGATTTCTTCTGCAGACGATGGTAGCGGTTCAGGAATAGATTATGTTGAGATAATGGTAGATAGTGAGTGGCAAAGCTATACCTCAGAATCAGTAACAATGAACTTCAATGAAGGGCAACACCAGATTTTGGTAAGAGCTGTCGACCGTGTGGGTAATATTGGCGACAGCATCACAGTTGATGTCAACGTAGATACAAGCGAGCCAGAGGGTATAGCTTGGAGTGTTGAAGAATTAACAACATCAAGAATAGGTTCGGTTAACATCTCATTCAGTGCGCAGGATCTAGGCTCTGGAATTGATTATGACAATACAATTCTCCAATTTGGTTTCGATCTAAACGGAGTTGGGGCAACGCCAGATCAATCAGGCAGATGGATAGATCTTGGAGTAAATGGTCTAGAGGGGACTATCGGATTATCCTCTTGGGCTACCAAGTCTAGACAATATCTAATGCTGAGGGCAGTTGTCATTGATTATGCAGGAAATGAGTTAGTCACAATTCCTAGTGCATTCCAAGTACTGCCGGGATTAGACCTGTCTTGGAATGCTACTCAAACCAATGTAGACAGGTTGGTCGTCAGACCTGGTGATACGAATGGAGATATCAAAATTACTAGTATGCTGGAAGCAAATCAGGCTTATGGAGGCGCAGTGACTGTTTACCTTCAGGCAGCTCCAGCAGATAGGACTGCTGATGTAGATTGGTCTACTATGCAAAGCGTGGTTGTTGAAGGTGGAAACCTAACAGACGAATGCCTTTGTGAGGAAATCATCTGGGATTATGTTGTACCAAATACTGGCCAATGGGACTTAAGACTGGTAATTGACCCAAATAATGTGGTTGACGAAAGGGACGAATCTAACAATAATCATCACATGATGGTGACCGGAGCCACAGTCTCAGGTATTGGTGTTGTACCGTCATTTACCCCAAGTATAATCGCACTACTGTTGGTAGGATTTGCAATCGCTTGGATTCAAAGGAAGAGAATCACTCTTCCTCCCAACTAACCACTTCATCATCAGCAAGTTCCATCATCTCGCTGACTTCTTCTTCGTCCTCAGGATCGACTTGAGCAGCCTTGAGTCTCCTACTTCGCTTGTCAGCAACAGCACTAAGCCCAGGCACAAGATCAGAGAATTCTTCTGATTCTTGAGGNGTATCCTTNGTGATGATGTAATCGATAGCGCGCGAGTCTAACCTAGACTTCCTTCTTTCCCTTTCAAGGAACTTCATCACCGTGCCATGCTCNCTTCCTTTAGCAAGCATCTCTATTGCTTGTCTTGCGCTTCCTAATCCTTCATCATCACCTACAATGACAACCGTAGATTTGTAAATTGAAATTTCAGCACCGGTGTGTTGCTCAATCATTTTACGNATTTTTCCCTCAGAGCCAATAATTCTAGCACGNATTCTTCTTTGTTGCTTGGACTTTCTGCCAACATGTTCCCTCAGGTCAACCATTTCAAAGAACCAATCATCTTGTAGGAGTTGGATTGCTCTACTCGGAGCCATTCCTCTGCCNACTGCTTTGATTACATCNGGCAACTTTAGGGCTTTTACTGGATCGTANTCCCCAGGATCTCCCCAGGTGACATCTATTTCCCCTGTTTGAGAATCGATTTGGATACTCTTGCACCCTGCTGCTTGCTCCAACTCTTTGCGAGTTGCACCTTTAGCACCAATCAACACAGCTATGCGGTCTTTTGGGACCCTCGGTAATTGCTGACGCATGCTAAACCCTCCAAATCTATCCTTCTTCAAGATATGTAGTAATCCTCATTCCTCTTCTTGCATGTCGATGTGTGACAAATCCATTTCAAGAACATCATACATTGCTTCAGCAAGCTCAATATTCAGGCCTGATTTTTTTGCCCACTCAACCAATCTAGTAACATCTCTAACCAAGAATTCTTGACTCTTTGGATGCGACTGAACAACCGCCTGACCAACGTCAATCACAACCGGCCTATCTCCATGCCACATTATATTGTAAGGAGAAAAATCACCATGAACCATATTTGCCTTCTGCCATGTTACTGCTAAAAATTCCAAAAGTTCGTCGTAAACCGCCTGAGCGTCTGGTACTTCGACATCTNTCAGTCTGGGTGAAGGCGCGGTTGGTGTCCCAAGGTATTCCATCACCAAGACATTTCTGTGTACGCCNAAGGGGGTGGGAACTGCTAATCCCCATTTTTCCAATCTGGATAAATTACGGAACTCCTTTCTTACCCAAATGTCAACCAGNTCTCTGTGTCTCCTTTTCAGACCACCAAATCTAGGGTCGCCTTCGATATACTGAACTAAATTCTTGAANACGGCATTTGAGGTATGGAAAATCTTCACAGCAATTGGCCCATTTTNACTTGTTCCGTGGAAAACATGTGCTTCTTTACCTCGAGCAATAGGAAAGTCGAGTGTATCTATTAATCCATTTTTCATTAATTTATACAAACTCATCAAAGTAAGTCTATCAAAAACAGCATCGAAAACCCTTCTATCAACCCATTCGAAGGGTCCATCTCCCAGAACTCCAGANAGACCNTCNTCTATTTCGTTGAACATTCTTTTGTATTTNTTTTCAGCCATCCAGCCCGTGCCTTTTGAAGAATCTAANCTCTTGATAAACTCNGAGGATTCTCCGTCNATGAACTCNTGGTCGGCAGATAACTTACGCTTGCGTCNGTTATTCCTTCTCTGCTTNGTATCCTTNGTGAGTTCATCATCCCAACTAGAGCGTTTACCCATAGCAAACACTCCCTGATATTTNTAGAAATNTGATTAAATCAGCCGAAGAGATCGTTTATCTCATCGTCNTCGTCATCATCCATTTCCTCGACTTCCTCTTCTACTGGTATTTCCTCTTCACTGGATGCAAATAGGCCATCCTCATCNTCAAAGTCATCTGCTTGAGTATTCATTCCAAATACATCTACTTCTGCAGGAAGAACTCCTTTTCTTGACAAATACATAGATTGAGTTTTAGTNTAGCGATGCTTAACATCAGCCTTAGAATCTTGGAAATCCCAAGGCCACACTATAATCAAATCCCCTTCTCTAACCCATTGCCTGCGACGCATTTTACCGGGTATTCTGGCCATTCTAGTCTCGCCATCTGCACAAAGAACTGTCACTCTTCTTCCGCCAAGGATTTGCTCAGCGATTGCAAACATTTCGTTGACCTTTGTGTTAGGCATTTTTACACGAATCTTTGAGGATTCACCCTCAACAGATCCCATAAGTCGAGCTAGTTCTTCTTCGTCGACTTTCTCTTCACGCCTTCGGCCCATAGGCTCTTGCAAAAACCCTTCCTACTTGAAGGCTGAGACTATGGCTATGCTAGATTTAGGCTCTCTGCGGCTCGATAGCAAGCATCGATAACTGTCTCTCCGGATAATCCTAGTATGATTGTACCGACCAGACATATCCATATTGCCATTCTAATCGAGCCACCATATGGTAGTGATTTACGTCGTCCCTCTTCAGGAACATCCAGGAACATAACTACTCCAATTCTGAGATAGTAGAACACCGATATTGCACTGTTGATGAACATTGCAAGAGCCAACCACCAAACCCAGTGCATATCTGAGAATGATACTACGTTTGATCCTGCTAGGTCTCCGATACTTGTGGAAACAATTCCTGCAACAACTAGGAATTTCGACATGAACCCTGCTAATGGAGGCACACCTGCTAGAGCAAGCATGAAGATGAACATCGCAGTACCGATAAGAGGGTCTCTCTTAGCTAGGCCAGAAAGGGCGCTGAGACGACTTGCTCCTCCTTCCATTTCAAGCAGGCCTAGTACAAGGAATGCCCCTAGCTTGAATGCTACAAGTACGAACAGATGGAATAGTACTGCAGCAACAATGGCTTCCGCGTAGTCAACTGGAGCCTCAATTTCTCCCCACTTCCAAGCACCAACCGCTGTCAGTGCAGCCATCATGTACCCTGCATGAGCGACTGAAGAATACGCCAGCATTCTCTTTGGATTGGTTGAACCCAATGCAGCGATATTACCCCAAGTCATTGTGACCACTGAAAGTGTTGCAAGGGTGTAAAGCCAAACAGCCCCGCCATCGGTTGTTGAGTCAGGAAGCGCAACAACAAGCAGTACTCTGATTAATCCAATCATTCCCATTGCCTTGGATGCTGTTGCAAGTACACCTGCTACTGGGGAATTCGCTCCCGAATATGCATCTGGAGCAGCGAAGTGGAATGGTGCAGCACTTACTTTGAAACCGAATCCAACAAGCACCAGACCTAAGGCAATTGTTCCAAGTATACTGGAACCAGCCCATCCTTCTGAAAGTGTATCTAAGTTCAAACTGCCAAATTCAAGGTAAAGCAGTGATAGACCGTAGAGACCTATACCACTTGCAACAGATCCAACAATGAAATATTTCACTCCGGATTCAGCACCTGTCTTCGACTCTTTATGGAAGCCGACCAGTACATATGTTGCAAGGCTTGCGAGCTCTAATCCTACAAATAATACGAACAAATCTTGTGCTAGCGCAACAACGCACATACCAAATGCTGTAGTTAGCATAAGTATGTAGAAATCTGCCTGTCTTCTATTGTCATACATTTCTTCTAGCGTCTTTTTCCCGTCATGAGTGTGAGCGGGTATTCTGTCCAAACTGGCCATACAAGCTAGCAATACAGTGGCCAANAATAGAATCTCAAAGAATCTAGAGAAGTCATCAACCTTTAGAATAGTCACTCTCTCNTCAGCAGGTACATCAAGGTCAAGGACNACTCTGGTTACATCCATGTTNCCNCTAATAACCTCAATCGTCATCATTCCTAATGCAGCAAAAATNGCACTGGTAGCTAGCAACCCCGGGANTGCAGGGGAGCCTGTAATCTTGAAGCGACGTCCACCAAAGAACCAAGGCACACGNGTTTGCGTTAATGGAATTCTAAACTTCGAGTTACCCAAGTTTGGTACAATAAANATCAACAGTAGACCTGCGATTAAAATCGTCTCAGGTGCNAAAGCTTTCCAAAAATCTGGACTAAATGCTTCTACTTCCATTCAAACACCCCCTCCAATTAGAACTGCCCTAAAGAAGACTTCAGTCCAATCACCCATTATGCCAAGTGCAATGAATGGGAATATACCGAAAATCACAGTAAATATTGCTAGGATTATCATTCCAATATTCTCTGGAAGTGTTATGTCTGGCGGTGTTTCACCATGCAGTGATTCAGGAGGCTGTCCTTCATCGCCACCCTCAAAGATTGTTCGTTGCATTGACCAAAGGTAGTATGCTGCAGTAATTGCGAGTACTGCACCTGGTAACAATATCCACCATCCATACTCAGGCCAGAAAGCAATCATTACCATCAATTCAGCAACGAATCCCGCAAGTAGAGGTAAGCCAAGGCTGGCCATCCAAGCGAACATCATGTAAACGGCAAGATAAGGTGACCACTTTGCCATGCCTCGCATAGAACCTATCTCCATAGAATGATAATGGTGCTTGAAAGCACCACAGACTGCGAACAGCATTGGAGAGATTATTCCGTGAGCGAACATCATGAATAGGGCTGCAGCATAACCAATTGGTTGCATAGATGCTATTCCTAATAGGATCACACCCATGTGAGAAACTGAAGAATAAGCAACCATCCGCTTCAAGTTGGTCTGACCCAGACAAACAACAGCACCCCATACGAGTGAAATCAATCCTATTGCCATGATGAGATCTTGGTAGAAGATTAATGCGTCTGGGAATAGCGCAAGTGGTAGTCTGAACATTCCATACGCTCCCATCTTCAGCATAACACCTGCAAGGAGCATGGAGCCCCCGGTTGGAGCTTGTACGTGAGCATCAGGTAGCCAAGTGTGGAATGGAACTGCTGGTAACTTAACTAAGAAACCAATCATTAGCATTGCAAACAAAATTTTCTGCATACCTTCACCGAGATATACACCCTCTCCTTTGTTTTCAAACTCAGCTTGCGTGAGTAGAGTTTCGATGTTAAACGTTCTACCAGTTACTGTACCATATCCTGCTCCATTGCCCTCCGGTTGTAGGAAGTAAAGGGTGATAAGACCTAGTAACATAATTACTGAAGCACAGAATGTGTAGATGAAGAATTTCTGGGCCGCATATCTACGGTCTTTCCCTCCCCATTTCAAAATAAGGAAAAACATCGGAATTAACGTAAGTTCCCAGAAGATATAGAATAAGAACAGATCAAGTGCTACGAATACACCAATCAGCGCACCTCCCATCATTAGTACAAGAGGATGATAAGTTGCTCCGTCTTTCTCATTCCAAGTTGTGACAATTGTCACGGGAATCAAGAATGTGGTAAGCCAGACCATTGGGTAAGATAGACCGTCAATACCAACATGCCAGGACACACCAATAGACTCTATCCAAAGATACTCTTTCTGCATTGCATATTCGTTGTATGCTAGTTCATCCAACCCTGTTGAGATCAACCAATCAAAAAACATGGAGGTTGAAATTGCAAGTGGGATTAGTGACACAGCTAATGTGAAAAGCCTGACAGGTCCAGCGAGGAGTTCTTTTCGATCTCTCTTCTCTTGGCTAGCAAAAGCAAGCAGGATACAACTCACTAGAATCGGGAAACCAACTAGAGGGATGCTTATCCAATCTATTTCGCCACCTCCATTGTTAAGTTTAGGGAAATATGCCATGAATCCAGCAACAAGGACAAGCAAGCCGCCAATTAGCATGAACTCTTTGTTTTTGATATCCAAGGCGTTGTTATTCGACAATCAAGCCACCCCCCACATTAGCATGAAAATGACCAAAGTACCCATAGCGGTCATCATGATGTAATCCCTAGCGCTACCTGTTGTAAGAGCTCGAATTCGCCTAGAGGCTATCTGACTTGTTGATTCGATTGATTTGATGACACCATCAATAAATCGGGAATCAAATAATGCGGAAAGATTGGCAAATCCAACAACTATCTTCATCATGGCCGCATCATATATGTCATCAAAGTGGAGTCGCTTGTGTAAGGATTCTGAAAGGCTCGAATTTGCCCAAGATGTGTTATCAAAGTTGGAATTTGAACTAACTCGATCAGACAGACTGATTGCCCANTGCATCCACGGCTTAGCCTTTTGTCCATCNTCTAATTTTCCGCCGTAAAGAGACATTGCAAAGTATGGACCNATTATCATTGACAGAGTAATGACAACGTAGGTGATACCCATTATGAATCGGTCTTCATTGAGGAAAATATGACTCAATTCATATTGNATTCCGTGGAAAAAGTCNCCTGTGTGACCGTCTTCAAAATCNCTCAAATAACCGGTCTCNCCTGCGATATGCATTCCTGCAAGGATAATTGCACTCAGAGTCATAAATGTGAGAATTACAAGCGGGATTGGTATCCAAGGTGTCTGTTCATGCACTTTNTCAGCNACCTCAGTTTTTGGTTTGCCTGCAAAAGTCATAAACCACATTCTAGACATGTAGAAACCTGTCATTCCTGCGCCTATTAGAATAAGCATAGCGGGTAGTATGAAAATCGGATCTTTACCAAATGCTTTCCAAGCACCTGCNATTATNCCTTNCTTAGACCAAAATCCGCCNATAAATGGTATTCCAATTATTGACATGCTACCAACAAACATTGCTGTCGCCGTTATNGGCATCCTGCTAGCCAGTCCACCCATGTTCTCCATTGATTGTGCATCAAAGTGGTCATCGTGATGATCGTCNTGATGNTCATCATCGTGACCGTGGTGNGCTATGTCATGGTGAGCGTGATGCATTTCGTGGATTACTGAACCAGANGCCATGAAGAGCATCCCTTTGGCCATNGCGTGATTGAATAAGTGGAAGAGAGATGCAGCCATTGCAAACGCAGCTTTGTCAGCGTAGCCCTTGTTTGCAAACCAAAGCGCTACGCCGAGTCCGGTGAATATGTACGCTAGTTGGCTCATGGTTGAATATGCTAGAACCTTCTTCAAATCCATCTGTACAAAGGCGATTAATGCCGCCATGACTGCNGTAATTCCTCCTATNCATGCTATAACAAACGCCAANGTTGTCANAGTACCAACATCGGCNTGGGAAAAGAATGGGAACATTCTTGCAACTAAGTATAATCCAGCGTTAACCATCGTAGCTGCGTGAATTAATGCAGATACAGGAGTAGGCCCTTCCATCGCATCGGGCAGCCAAACATGCAGTGGGAATTGTGCGGACTTTCCAACTGCTCCAATAAACATCATGCCAAGTGCGATTTGTAACTCNCCAGAGGGGACNNCAGCNATGTTCCCTTTGTCAAACACTACTGAATATTCTAGACTTCCGAACATGTTCCAAAGCATTACGAGTCCAATTACTAGGAAAACGTCTCCAACGCGTGTAGTAAGGAACGCTTTCTTTGCAGCATATGCTGCTGACGGTCTCTCGTAGTAGAAACCGATCAACAGATAGGAGCAGAGTCCCATCAGTTCCCAGAATATGAACAGCCACAGGAACGAATCTGCTAGGACCATTCCTAGCATTCCTGAACAGAATAGTACGAATTCAGCATAAAATCTGTGATTTCTATTATCGTTGATTGGGTCNGTATTCATGTANCCGATAGAAAATATGTTGATCAGGAAACAAAGGAATGCTGCAACAAACAACAACATTACTGTCAAGTGATCGATGTATATTCCAACGCCAAACACCTTNTGTTTAAGTGCTCCATCTATCATCATGTGTGTTTCAAACCAAGTGAAAATATTCGCTGAGCCAACATGATTGAAATGTTCCTTTATGACAAGTAGTGCCATTACTAATGTGGCACCCATTACTGTTAGAGCGATAATTCCGCCCTCCTTGAAGTTCTTTACCCAAGTAGGTGTCCCGTTTAGTATCCTTCCAAGGAAAAGGATAACTGGGAATGCCAGCATTGGCATTAGAGGTATTAGCACTGCATAATCTATGATTCCTGATTCACTCATGATACCACCTCAGTTTCTCAACAGATTAACCTCATCTAGAGAGATTGTCTCATGCTGTCCGTACATCGATAGGAAAATCGCCAGACCTATTGCTACCTCTGCGGCCGCAATCGCTATTGCGAAAACAGCATACACCCAGCCTGTTACATTACCCCAATGAGTTGCTGCAGCTACGAATTGAAGGTTAACTGCGTTTAGCATTAATTCNATACACATTAGAACTACNATTGCGTTCTTTCTGCTGAATGCTCCCCACAATCCGATAANGAACAGAATNGCTGCNAGACCAGAAACCCAGGCTGGATCAATCATTCTTTTTCGCCTCCAGTCAATTCCCATTCGAGGTTAACTAATCGCTCATCTCGAACAAGGTANGCTGCACCAACCATNGCCATGGCCATCAAAAAGCCAAGAGCAAGTAGTGGCAAAGCCCAGTCACCAAATAGTGCAGAGGCGAGATCGCTNGTTGTAACNTCATAATCTGAGGAATCNTCCCANACCACATCGGCTGATACAGCAGTAACTATTACGGCACCAAGGAAAACCAAACCNACTCTAGACAAAATGGATAGTAGCCTCATTCAAAGTCCTCCTCTAGTATTTGTCTTCTNGTAAGCATGATACNAAACAGNACCACCAGCATNACGCTCGCTAGGTAAACTAGAATCTGAATTACTGCTAAGAATTCGGCACCCATTAAGATGAATATNCCTGCAACTCCCATGAAACAAAAGATAAGACACATCATTGAATGTGCAACCCTTTGCATGTATACTAGCCCGAGCGCTCCTCCAATGACAATGGTACTCATCAAGAAAAACATTCCAACTTCAAGGAAGTTTGCAAGGTCCATCCTCAGGCCTCCCCAGCAGCAGCTTTAGCCGCTTTCTTAGCCCTCTTATCGCGTTCTTTGCTAGCTCTCTTAGCCAATTCAGAATCGACGGCTTCTTGGTGATCGCCGACTAGAACTCTAGTTCTGCTAGCATCCATCCAAAGTTCTTGCCTCGTGAATCCGGACATGCCGTCATATTCATTTGTCATGAAGAAAGATGTAAAGTTGCAAGCTTCCATGCACAAACCACAGAACATGCACCTTCCGAGATCAATTCTACCTGATACAATCTGATCATCGGCAGGGTATAGGTCGGTTAATGGTACAATGTCTACATCACCACTGTCGTTCCAGCGCATTTTTGCACTACTTCCGGTCAAATCAAGAACCTCTCCGAATCTCCACTCTTCTGGAGCATCGGTGTGAGCGGTTGCTTGATTAAATTCTGGAAGTGTTTCCATAACTTCTGGTTTTTCGATTGCTGCGAATTTGCCCACCTCTAGTTCAGCGCCGAAGCCTTCCCATTCTCCTTCAGCACTGTCTAGAACATCTACTCTCAACTCAGTAGTCATGTGCAGACAGGAATTTGGACAGATGTTAATACACATCTTACATGCTGTACAAGTTTCCCAAATGACTCCAATTCTTCCATTGTAGTTTCCTGGCACGAAAAGCCATGGTTCGATTTCTTCCAGCCTTTCGTATGGATAGCTGATTGTCTGCGGCTTCCAAATTGTTGGCGTTAAGTCTGTACCTGCCCTGTCAGGAGTGTAATGGTGCTGAGTGATGTCATTAATGTGCTTAGTTTTCTCTGCTCTAGCAATGTCCCCATCATCGATAAATTCTGGGTGAGTGGTGTTGTGATAACCACTTGAGAATCTGCGACCAATAAAATCGTAAGTTCTCAAAACTGTCAGTCCTGTAATCTTAAACGGATACCAAAATAAGTTTCTAAAATTAGGCTTGCCATGTGGATGTGATGCCATGTCTTCACCTCACTCCTGTCCTGCTACGTGCGTTCCCGCTGGAGTCATCGTTCGAACGTGATACATTCTTTCTTCGTTCTCTTCGATGTTCTCATCTTTCATCATAATCATGAATATTGCACCCCAGAATATCGTGGTGATTATTGGTAATCCCCAAGGGATTGTGAATTCAAGGATAGTTAGATCCCAAGCCATGCCGCCACCTTGAGAATCGACATCTGAGAGTCCTCCAACGTCAAAGAAGTAAAGTCTGTATACAATTGCTAGAACTACTTGTAGTACGGCAAGCGGAAGCAGCATTCTCCAACCAAACTCTAGAATCTGATCAGTTCTAATTCTTGGTAGAGCGGTTCTCGCCCAAACGAAAACTACTGTAAAGATGAACCATGCTTTGAGTAGAGTCCAGACTATTCCTGGAATTGCTTGCCATGCCTCCCCTAGAAGAGGATGAATGTGGTACATAGTTCCTGCAAAAGGAGCATGCCACCCTCCCATGAAGAAGTGAGCGAATAGTATACTGGCGGCATAAACTCGCATGTATTCTGCAGCGAAAAGAAGACCAAATCTCATTCCGCCATATTCAGTCCACCAGCCTTCTACAAGTTCTGCTTCAGCTTCCGGCATGTCGAAAGGTATTCTCTCAACCTCAGCAATCATACTTACCAAAAACAGAACTCCGCCAAGCGGCATCAAGAAGAATAACCAAACTCCGGAAGAATGTTGGAAATGTATGATTTCAATGAAATTAAACGAGCCTGCCATTACACAAACGCCAAGGATAGATAGTAGAAGTGGAATTTCATATGCAGTCAATTGTGCAGCGCTTCTGATACCTCCAAGCAAGGTGTATTTGTTGTTTGAAGACCAGCCTGCAAAGAATACTCCAAGTGGTGCGATTCCAAATATTGCAAACGCAAACAGAACTGACAATTCAGGGTTTGCCCCATATATTCCGCTTGCCAAAGGAATCATTCCAAGAATCATTATTGTCGAAGAGATAACAAGGTAGGGTGCGAGTTCGAAGATTACCTTATCCGCCCTTGTTGGAACCATGTGTTCTTTTGTCAAGAACTTCATTCCATCTGCAATATTCTGGAAGAAACCAGGGAAAATTGTAACACCGTACCAAGATCTGTTTCCAACTCTGTTGACCATCTCTTGCTCATGTCCTGAGTTACCTGCAATTTTGTTGAGCCACCCGTTTATAGCGCCAACAGGCTTTCCAAGCCCATAGGGAATCATATTCCACCATTCCCCAGCTGTGACTCCGTTCTCTCCAACCC
>NZLM01000017.1 GCA_002694245.1 Methanobacteriota archaeon | reverse complement strand
GGCCTTGAAATTGTAACCAATCCAAAGTACAAAGAGAAACTCACATGGTGGAAACTATCTGCATTGGTCAACGAAGGGTCCCCGGATAAAGCACTGGAACTCCTAATGTCTTTGTCTGTAGAACCAGATGCAGATATGGCTAATTTAATTCCAATTGTAAAAGCGTTAGGTGAAGAAGCCTTCTCATGGCTTTCCAGTCAAATCGATAACCTAGATCAGGAGTCACTCTCAGGAATTATTTCAGACAAGGAAATTAGCGTAATGCTACGTTTGGCAGCAGCTAGAAGAATGCATGATATTGGCTCATCAATAGAAATCGATGAGGCAATTGATCTCTTTACCAGAGGACTAGATTTACGAAGGCTTGCAGAGATACTCTTTGTTGATAGCAAAAGATGTGCTGACCATCCTTACTCGACATTACTAGTTGCGCATTTGTTACCTGCAAAAACCAAAGGGTGGGACTTTGAAAATATTAGGAGTGCTAGAAGAGATGCGCTTTCTACTGTTGTAGATGCAGATGTTCCAGCGTCATTTTCTCAAGCAAGCCGTGGCCTAATTCTAATGTTAGATGGGGCTGCAGATACTGATGATGCTTGGGTGGTTGATACCCTTGATAAAAACGGAATTAAAGCCTTCAATAATTGTAAGCAAGCACTACGTGATGGAGGAGATGGGCTTGCAGATTCTAAGGTATTAGACAATCTTAGTAGCAGCGTTGAGGATGCAGACCTTAGCGATGTTGAAGACAGATTATTCAAAGCCGTAATTGATACATTAAGGCTAAACAGAGCCTCCTGGTTACTCCAAACCGGTCAATCGGATGGTGTAGTTGAATTATTGGATGGTCTACTTTCAGGCGATGTAACTGCTATGCCAATGATGCAGGCAGTTAAGCACCTAGTTCTAGAGTATGATATTGGTTTGAGCAATCTAGTTTCATGGTATCAGGAAAACGATCCTCAATCACCGTGGCATACATTAGCAAGAGCAGGAATACATGTTAGCAATGATGACGAACTCAATGCGGCTCGTGATTACAAGAGAGCCGGCGATCACAAGGAATTTGATTATGAGCACAGGATTCTTTTGTATCGCAAAGCACTGATACATCTTGCTCATGCAGAACAATGGTCTGAAGCAGTCTCTCTTCTGGAACAAGAGCCAGCGTTAAAATCTGCTTTAACAAAGCGCTTCCAGCTATATCTTAACGTGTCGCATAGTGCTGCAAATAAGAAAAATACAGATGAAGCAACAAGAATGCTGAAACGCTTTGTTAGGAAAACGGAATTAGTAAATCAAGAAGACCAGTTTGGTAAAGTTCAGAAAGTTGAGAGAGTGAAACACTCCGAAGAAGAACTGGATGTACTGAGGAATTATCCAAACTCACATCCTAGACCTCTTCCAAGTGAGCCATTTTCTGGCAGAGTTAAAGCTGCTATAAATACACTTCAAAGAGAGAGAAGACGCAATCGCCATACGTTTGAGAACAGATATTCACAGGCAATGTTACACGATCCATCAACAGAAGAGATTTATGAAATTGCAATGGAAGCATCAGCTGCAAAACCACTTGATGGATTAATGCTGCTGGAAAGGGCGCAGAACTCAAACAAATTCTCAGTACTAGACATAAAGCGTCTTGCAGATGCAGAGCGAACTCTTTTCGCTACTCATCGGAAGAATCTCCCGATAAGAAAGAGATCATATCTAAGGAATTTAGCCCTAAGTCCGCTTGTCATAGTCGATACAAATATTCTGGTTGATGAATTACAGGACAGAGTTTCAGAAAAATTGGGCATAAATTCTGAAACCTCTCTTGATGTTGGTGGCAAAGGTAGATTCCATAGAATACTGAAACANAGAGCGAAAAATGGGCAAATCCATCTTTGGTTGCCAAAGATTGTTACGAATGAATTGAAGTCTATTGCTAAGGACAACCACAAGATTAGAAATCGATTCGTAGATACACTAGTCGGTACAAAAAAGCTAGACGAAGTCCTTGACAACGAAACCTTAGATCAAATTGTATCTGGAATAATTGATGACTTTTCCACTTGGAAGCCTTTGGACTTGCATATTGAAGATGAGGCAGATGATGAGGACATACGTGCAGATTTGGAGACATTTTTACTTGAACACACTGAGGTTTACGATGAAATCACTGCTATGAAGCGTTTACANGATGAACCAATGCGCTCGATGATTAATGGTAAAGATGTATANCCTGAGGCNGCTGATCAAACCATAATGTGCCTTGCAACAGCAATGGCANGTAAGCCANTGGGCGAACTTGGTAGCATNTTAATTGCGACNAGAGACTCAGATTTTGCGCTTGTTGCAAGGGGGATTGAAGAGCGATTTGGTTTCGGAGTTATCGCAAACAGCCGTAATCTAAATTCTTGGCTGCGCTGACNTCACATGTGTGAGATTATTGCTTTGCCAAATTCTGAGCATGATAGTAATTTAGCATCATCCATCAATCTTTCAAAGTCATAGGTAACTGTTTTTGCAGAAATTGCTCCTTCCATACCAGTCACAATCAGATCAGCNGCTTCAGTCCATCCCATATGACGTAGCATCATTTCAGCCGAAAGAATAAGTGAACCAGGATTTACNTTGTCTTGACCAGCATATTTGGGTGCTGTTCCGTGTGTTGCTTCAAATATTGAGATGCCAGTATCGTAATTGATATTAGCACCGGGGGCTATTCCAATACCACCTACTTGGGCAGCCAGAGCATCAGAGATGTAGTCTCCATTCAGGTTCATAGTNGCAAGAACTCCATACTCTGCAGGCCTTGTGATAATTTGCTGTAACATAGCATCTGCAATCACNTCTTTTACTGTAATTGTGTTACCNGTCTTGGGATTCGTAAATGTACACCAAGGTCCTCCATCAAGTTCAGAAGCACCAAACTCATCTTTCGCCAATTGGTATCCCCAATCTCTGAATCCGCCTTCTGTGAACTTCATGATATTGCCTTTGTGAACCAAGGTTACACTATCCTTGTCATTGTCGACTGCGTATTTCATTGCAGCACGAACAATTCTTGCAGTACCTTCACGACTGATTGGCTTAATGCCGATACCTGAGGTTTCTGGGAATCTAATTTTGTCTACTCCCATTTCATTCATCAAGAAATCAAGAACTTTAGCTACTCCTTCAGAGCCAGCTTCCCACTCGATTCCTGCATATACGTCCTCACTGTTTTCTCTGAAAATAATCATGTCAACATCACCAGGTGANCTTACTGGAGATGGGGTGCCTTCATACCATCTGACTGGCCTNACGCATGCAAATAAGTCCAGTTTCTGTCTTAGAGCGACGTTCAGTGATCTAATTCCTCCACCAACAGGAGTAGTAAGGGGTCCCTTGATTGAAACAAGACCGGTNCNCATAGCGTCTAGTGTTGCTTCAGGTAACCATTCGCCGGTTTGGTTGAAGGCCTTCTCNCCTGCGAGCGTTTCGCTCCAAGAAATCTTTTTNTCTCCAGCNTANGCCTTTTTGACNGCAGCATCGACGACNTCTATCATTACAGGAGTAATGTCAACGCCAATACCGTCACCCTCGATGTAGTATACAATTGGATTGTTTGGTACTACTAGATTTCCGTCTTCCATTGTAATTGGCACGCCAGACATGTTGCTCGGACTTACCCACTTTNACCCCCTAGATGAACAAAGCGGTCAACGGTGGTTTCTTTGCTTAGTGCCTACTCGACAAATTATGGAAGGAAGAGTGGAGTGGACTGGAGGGAAGAATATGGTTGGAATCAATTCTAGCGGTCAGCGAATTGAAATGAATTGGGAAGAGGGCCCAAGTCCGATGCAATTGGCTTTGCAGATGGTCGGTGCATGTTCTATTGTTGATGTGGTAGTAGGTCTAAAGGAAAGAAATTTCACAAAAGCCTGGGTTGATATGNAGGCGACTAGAAATGATGAATCACCAAGATATTTCACTTCGATGCACATGGTNTACCATGTTGAAGGGGACGTACCAAAGAAGCTAGTGGAAAGAGTTGTTCACAAATCTCATGAAAAGTACTGCAGTGTTTCAAATAGTNTAAGAGAGGATTGCAAGATAACTTCTGAAGTTATTGTNCATCAATCTAATGACTGAACAATCCAGCCTTCGTTAAGTTTGACTTCACCTAATTCTAGATTCAAGCCAGCAGCTTGCGTNAGTTGTCTAGGAAGTGTTTCAAGGGCAGTGATTAGAACTTGTCCAATCGCATTATGGATAGTCTTCCAATTTTCACCAATTCCCTCAGGAGCCGGATCCAATTTTACTGTTCCATCTACACTTACTGACGCCCAGGGACGTACTAATCTCCCTTCCCCTAAGTCCACTATCATTGACAACTTCAATCGGTTATCTTCGCTTTCAATCTCGCTTGATGACGGCATGACTTGCACACCCTTCGACAGACCCTCTAAGCCGCTCTCGCCTCTCTTGTGCCTCATTGCGATTAGTCGTCGTATCCAGGCAAGAAGTATGGAATTGCAAAACACAAGATCTCCAGAAGGCGGTTGAGTTGTTGGTTCCTCTCCATGAGACCAACCCCAGGCACAATTTTCATTGTTTACTGGAATTAAATCCGGCATCCAACTAAGATTTGACGGATTTGCTTCTTCATTTCGAATAACCACGTAAGCTGGACCCTCGCTAAGATTAACTGGTGTAGNTGGTTTTGATTCGGGTACAGAAATTACAAGNCCAAGAATGACGGCTAACGGGTCTAATGCAGACGGCCAACCGTTTAGCGGCTCGGAATCCTCTTCTAGCCAAACGCCCATGGATAAATCATTTCCAAGGCCTAAGCCGTTTGCAAAAGCAATTGCCTCTTTCCAAGANGATTTNGAGAGTCCAATGTCTAGTGCTGACCTACCCATTGATCGTGCTACTGGAGCAAGCGAATTCATGTCTTTCAATCCTTCTAACCACTCTCGAAGAATTTGATCTCCATCACCAAAAGATCTCCTATCATTTTTGGAAATNTCAGACAACCNTNTTTCTTCCTGTTGCGCTCGCTCCTTATCGCTAAGTCCTAGNAGTCCTTGTAAGNGCTCTAGCATCAACGCTCCTTCACGAGACAATGCACCGTCAGACCACGCTAGTGCTAATCCGTGAGCAAATGGGGAGGGAGGCATGTTTACCCCTCGATTATATCTCGGACTAGTTGTAAATGCCTCTCGAACGACAGGCCTAACTCTTTTCTTTTACGAGCCAATAGTTCAACTTCAGACGGGTCTAAAATATCGTCAACCCAAACAGTTTCAAGAAGTAACTTGTAAGTAGACTCGGGAGCGTTTTTTGGCTCTGAATTGTCACCAATGAGTTCTGGCACGGAATCTTCTTCGAATGAGATNACGATTTCTTCGGTGACACTTTCTTGTTCATCGGTAAGTGCTTCTAAAGGATCATCAGTTTCAAAAACAGCTAGCGGATCGTTTCCTGTAGAAATTGTAGTTGACCTAGTACCTATTTCCAATTCAGCGAATGGGTCGATATCTTCATCCTCATTATCTACGATTTCATCGGTTCCAAATGGGTACATTCTCTCCACCTAAAATAACTAAAAGGCCTCATAGTTATTGAAACCATGTATTAGTGCGTCTTTACCTGAATACANCTTTTGGTAATTTTATCACTGAGTATATTGCAAAATTTCCAAGTAAGACAATTGTAAAAATAATCATACTGAGGNTAAATTTGAAAGCAAAAACCTCAACGCAGTANCATGAGAAGATNTGTCATTGTCTGNATATTTCTTCTTATGTTGTCAAATGTAAANGGGTTACCTACTGGAGTAGGAAGCATTGGAGATAATGGCTGTACCTGCCACGGNGGTGCCGACAGCTCAACAACTGTCAACATAACAGGNCTGCCCTCAAATTACACTTCTTCATCNGAGTATAATCTNTCGTTGACAATAGACTCATCGATTGAAGAAAANGAAGTNNAAGGAGGGTTTAGAATTCTAATCTCACATGGAGAAATTATTGGTGATGGTTGGCAGATTATCGACAATGGGTATACGCATACTCAGGACATCAATGACCGTAGGAATTGGACTGCAAAGTGGATCGCACCAAACTCAGATAATGAGTTNGTTACTGTTGTCGTTTACGGAAATGCCGTGAATGGAGGCGGTTCGCCAGCAGGTGACGCATGGAATTCAGCATCTTATGCTGTACCTGGAATGAACTACACAGGAGAAGTCATTGCACCCGATGTGGATGGGTCTGTTTCTGGAGCCCAGATTGCAGTCGGTATCTTGGGCCTGATGTTACTTCTTTGTGTTACAGTAATCGCACTTAGAGATTAATTCACGAACTCGATATTTCTCGACTTAAGTGCCCTCAACTGCCTATTCTCACTGGCTCCGTGAATTTGTTCAGAGCGCACACCAGTAAGCACTAACATGACGCGTATATCTTCTCCGAGACTTTCATCAACTGCTGCACCCCAAATTATTCTAGCATTCTCTGAAATTCTAGCTTGAATCAGTTTAGCACACTTTTCAGCCTCGCCTAGGGTAAGGTTAGCACCTCCAACCACGTTAATCAGTGCGCCTCTAGCATCTGAAACATCGAGGTCAAGCAATGGTGAATGTAGCGCTTCAAGGGTTGCTGCCTCTGCTCTTCCTGGTCCGCTTGCGGCACCAAGTCCAATCATTGCAACACCAGAACCAGAATTTATGACTGCCTTCAAGTCTTCAAAGTCCAAGTTAACCATTCCATCGGTGGTTAGCAGCTCTGTTACACCTGTTATTGCTCGAACTAATAGTTCATCACCAACCCTGAATGCACTAGCAAGCGGTAAATCCCTGACACCTTCGATCTCTAGTAGCCTTTCNTTTGGAATTACCAAGATAGTATCACAGTATTCTCTTAATCTCTCGAGGCCCCATTCGGCATTTTGTTTCCTCAATGTACCTTCAGAATTGAATGGATAAGTCACTACAGCCACTGTTAGAGCCCCTTGCTCTTTAGCCAGTCTTGCAATATGGCCTGCAGCACCGGTTCCCGATCCTCCGCCCATTCCAGCAGTAATAATTGCAAGTTGGGTATCTTCGGTTATCCTGCGTAGATTGTTCTCACTTTCAAGAGCAGCAGCTTCGCCCTTTGTTGGGTCTCCTCCAGCCCCTCTTCCTCTTGCAGTCCTTCCAATGAGCACTTTATTTTCGAGAGGACTCATCAACAATGCTTGCGCATCCGTATTGATTGCGTGTCCTGTAACAAACCTGTTTTCGAACAGCCCTTCCTCATGCAATCTGCTAACTGCGTTACAGCCAGCACCTCCGACACCATATACCTTGATCCTAGGTTGTAGGGATTCAAGTAAGCGTCTTAATTCTGCATCATTGGATTCCATTTCTTCGACGGAAGTAGGTCTTACTGAGGGACCTTCTTCTTCCTCTGCTAGCTCCAGAACACGCTCAATGAGATGACGCATGGCGCTGTATCCCATTTGCACCTAATTTGAAGGTGCCGCCCCTGATGGAGTGTAACAAGTCGATTCTGAGAGTTAAATTCAGTCACGGAGTCCTTCTTCACAGACCTGGTAAACGCACTCACCATCTGGTAGGTTAGGAGAGTCAACCAGTCTAGCGATTCTCCTTCCACCCTTTGCTTTTCTCAAGTAAAGTCTGAATGTTGATGCGTGTGCTAAGACGTGACCACCGATCGGCTTTGTTGGGTCTCCCCACATTGCGTCTGGTTTGCTCATTACCTGGTTTGTAACTAGTACAAGCGCATTGTTGACATCGGCCAATTGCTTTAGATCCTTCAAATGTCTGTTTAGCTTTTGCTGACGGTTTGCTAGCATTCCTCTGCCGACGAATTCTGCTCTGAAATGACTTGTCAGTGAGTCTACGATAATCATCTTGACATTGACTCCTCTACTCATTCGCTTGATTTCTTCAGCGAGCAACATTTGATGTGCTGAGTTGTATGCTCTTGCAACGTGAATTCTTTCTAAAACTGCTTCAGGGTCAAGTCCGTGACCTCTAGCCATTTGAGTAATTCTTTCAGGCCTGAATGTGTCTTCGGTATCAATGTAGAATACATCACCGTCTAGGCCACCCTGTTCCACAGGCATAGTGCAGTTGACTGCTAATTGGTGTCCTATCTGGGTTTTTCCAGATCCGAACTCTCCGTATACTTCGACAAGGGATTGTGTTTCAAAACCACCTGCTAGTAGGTCATCAATTGATTGGACCATGCTTGACAATTTCTGAACCTCTCTTCTTCTTTCTAGGAGGGCTGAACCAGAAACGAATCCTCCGATATTTGCCATCTTCTTTGCAGCTTGGATGATTTTTCCTGCGACCGCCTCACCAAGTTCAGCTTGTTCTGCAAGATCAGGTGGGCTCATAACGGCTAGAGCTAGTAATTCATCAAATCCTGCCTCACGCAGCTTTTCTGCTGTTGCCGGACCTACACCTGGGAGGTCTTCAATGCTAACCTCTGGTTCTAGTTCTTCTTCCACTGTTACTACCTCTGCTTCAGGGGCTTCTTCATTCTTCTTCTTGCTCGACTTGCTTTTTGCTGCCATGATGTCTACTCAGCAGCCTAAGTATATCAAAGAACGAAGGCCTCCTTGGAACTGCGTTGAAAGTGGTAGTAGTTGAACCCGTGTATTTCAATCAAGCGCCTGCGTACTTGCAGATTACTTTCAGTTTACTTTCACTCAGGCCGGGGGTTGGTTGGGTCTTCAGTACCTTCTGCATAGGCAATTGTGACATCATTGTTTACGTTCACATTGTCTCCGTTCTCTGCAACTTCGATGTTTAATGACCAGAAGCCTTCTACAATATCTCTAGTTGTGTAATCCCATGTTTGGGATTGTCCATCGCCTATCGTTCCACTGTTTGTTGCAATCTCTTCATCGCTTGGGTTGTTTAACGCCCATGAAACTTCAGAGTTGCTACCTCCACCAAAAAAACCTCCGCTGGAAGGATTTTCAACTACTGAGGTTAATGTAATTCTATCTGGAAGTGGATCACCGTCTTCACAATCGGGAGTTGCATCGAATGACATGGTCGATGATGCTGTGTTTGAATCGGTCCATGCTATGTTCATATCTATTCT
>NZLM01000016.1 GCA_002694245.1 Methanobacteriota archaeon | reverse complement strand
CATTTTTGTATTTCTCTGATAGTCTTTTGATATGCCCATAATCGTCTTCGTGATTTGTAGAGAACCAGACTGAATTTCCTCTCTCTGGATCAATGTCAACATGGTTCATATCTAAATTAACGTATAAGCGAAGATTTTCTGCAAGTTCCTGATTCATTTCCTTTACGTACTCTGTAGAGCCCCAGAGACCTTCTTCTTCACCCCCCCAGGTACAAAATCGTAGAGTCTTATTTGGGTCTCCATTTTTGTTGATATATTCAGAGAAAATAGTAGCGAGTTCCAATACAGAGGCGACACCCGATGTATCGTCTACTGCTCCGGGAGCGTGATACACAGTATCGTGGTGTCCTCCTGCGATTAGTAACTCGTCGGTTTTGCCATAATATGTGCCACAGGGAACTCTTACTGTCAATTCTTCGTCGTTTGTCACATCAAGAATCATCTCAATTCTACCAGATCCATTTATGACTACAGATTCCAGAATTTCTCCTGCATCCTTACTCATAGATATGAAGCCCATTTGTGAAGGCATAGTTCCGCCATTTGCCTCTAAGATTGGTGCAACCCTTGTTCCTTTGAATATTGGGACACAATCATTGCCTTCGATCTTGCCACAATTGTAATTTTTGTTCACATGTATTATCGACGCAAGGTCGTTTTCTATAGCAAGTCTCATAATGTCTGTATTGGAAGATACAGCACCTCCTCCGACAATGTAGCCGATGTTGCCACTCGCCGCTGTCCAAAGGGAATCATCGCTTCCATCTCCAAGGTGAATCACATCAACATCATCACCAAACATGAAAGAAGACTCCCCCGAAAATCCCTGAATTACGTAATCAATACGATGATTGAAAGTTGTGATTTGTTGTCCAGCATCCGCAGGAGAGCAGGGTGCTACTCCAATTGCTCCTATGGTTCCTGGCGTGCACACTCTGAGGCTTGGTTCACTGTTCACGCTGTGCATTGGCACCTCGTACGTGTGTAGTGTTGCTTGATACCCTAACTCTTCAAACAGGTTTGCTATGTATTCTGCCGTTGCTTGTTCTTCTATTGTACCACTCATGCGGCCAAACCAGTCAGGGTGACCAAATGTAAGCAGTTCTTCTGCATATGTACGAACTCTTTGTTGGTCAAATTCAACAGTTTCGCCATAATCGTAGCTATCTTCTTCTAGGTAGAAATATAGCAGTGTTGATGACAAGAAAATTACTGTAAGGACAATCGCTTTCATTGTACTGCTTTGCATAATTGCAAAACTGGTTCGCTTATTTCCAGCATGTTTCCAATCTTCAACAACCTCTGCAGAAATTAGTTCCTGTTCAGTCATTTGATTTCCTCTCCAGTCCACCTCTGTGAGATATCATTGTCTCTGCCAAGGTGGTCAAGGATACGGGAAACAACAAAGTCAATCAAATCTTCCATTGTTTTGGGTAGAGTGTAGAATCCTGGTGAGGCAGGAATAATCGTCGCTCCCCAACCAGATAATTTTGCCATATTTTCAAGATGGACAGTTGCATATGGTGCTTCTCTTGGAACTAAGATTAGGTTTCTTCTTTCCTTCATTGCGACAATTGCAGATCTGGTGGCTAGATTATCGCCAATGCCAGCTGCGAGTTTGCCGAGAGTTGTTCCACTACATGGGCAGATGACCACCGCATCTATTGGTGCGGAACCGGACGCTGACTTAGCAGCGATGTCGTGATTACTCTCTAATATCGCTCCGGTTTTCTCTACTAACTGCTCTGGAGTTAGTCCATCACACTCGTGCGCCATGGTTATTCTGCCTGAGCCTGTAACTACAAGGCGTACATCGGACCCAAGTATCTCCGCAAGCCGAACCCCATAGATGGCTCCAGACGCCCCAGAGATGACTAAAACAATCTCTCCCATTGCCCTCATGTCGAATGGAATCATGTATCAAGTTATGTCCATGGCTTTGGAAATTACAGTTTCCAAAACTTCTACAGCTTCAGAAAACGATTTTTTGTCTATAGACCAACCTACTCTTAACCATTCTTCAAGTCCAGAATCGAACATACAACCTGGTACTGCCAATAAATCATATTCCTTACCTATTGTGTCAATCATTTGCATTGTATTTACCCCTGGTATCCTGAATGCTCCAAAAACACCAGTAGGGGGCGGAGTCCACTTTATCCCTAGTCTAGTAAGTGATTCTTGTAGTATTGGCAAATTTTCTTCTCTATACTGTTCAATTAATTCAACAGGCTCGTTAAGACGATCTTTTATTTGTTCAACGATTCTTATTGTTGGAGATGCCATCATTCCTTCCATATTGTGAAAAGAACGGCCAATGTACCGAATAATTTCTCGGTCAGCACAAATCCATCCGTATCTTACAACTCCAAGACCGTGAACTTTTGTCAATGATGAAATTGTAATGAAGTTTTTACCCTCCTTGAAGAATGGCTTCCAATTTCTATCAGCTCCTGAGTAAACCTCGTCGCTAATTACGTTGATGTCGTGCTTTATACAAAATTCAACCAGCCACTTGCGGTCTGATTCTGTGTAAGACCAGCCAACTGGATTTAGTTGCGGGGAAATCATTAGCAGGTCAACTTGGACCAAAATTTGGGCCCATTCTTCACGGTCGATTCGCCAAGCCTCGTCTGTGGGTACTCTGCTAAGAGGAACCGTTTCCAAACCCAGTATTCTTGCTGTTTGGCTAACCGGTCCATAGGATGGCATCTCAACCGCTACAACTCCGCCTCTTGACGCAGCGGAAATTGCTAGAGAGATCCCTTGTGTAGCCCCAAGGCAAAGGTGAATATTTTCTACGGGTATATTGTACATCTCACTTACAAGGCTCCTCTCATCGAATCCAGGGCCTCTATGATCTTTCCATACATCTTCCACGATACCCAATTCCCATGGGAACTGTAAGCCAGAAAATGACAAATTATGCTTACGCATTTCTTTGAGCCTAGGTATGTACCAATCCAAGTATGAGACTGGAGGTATTTCTTTGCCCCTAGCTGGACCTCCACTTACAGGGTGTTGACCAGACATATCTTCTGCGAGAAGAAGCAAGTTATTGAAATCATTCTTGGGTCAATCTAAATGTTGGCGTGAGATGAAATTTAGGTTGTGAATAATTCCTTTGACCAGATTGTCTTTACTGACCTTTATTCCAAGAGCGGAAAGACTGGTTGTTGTTTGTGAACCCAAACCACAGCCACTGACCATCTCTACTCTCCCAGGAGGAGTGTCATAGTTTATCGTGAAACCATGTCTACTTGTCCACCTAAGAAATGACAATCCGATCGAACAAACTTTGTGCTCACCTATCCACACTCCCTGCATCCTTTCATCCCTTCTAGCTTCAATATCCATGTCTTTGAAAGTGCGTATGACAATTTCTTCGATCATATTGATTATCGCTTTTACATTTGACTCATTATCCATATCCCACTTGAACACAGGATAGAAGACGACCTGTCCCGGGCCATGCCAAGTTAACCCTCCTCCTCTGTCTACATATCTTGTGTTGTAATCAGCAGGAGGTTTTATGCCGTCATTCTTTGCTCTAGGGCCAATTGTTACAATCTCGGTGTGCTCACATATCAGGAGTGTGTCATCTATTGAATCTGTGATTCTTTTAGCTTGCAAATCTTTCATCAATTCATCGGCTTCTTCGTGAGATATCACACCAATATCTTTCACGATGACTCCCCTCAAAGCAATCCCTCAAAATCTTCCACTGCTACCAAAGCCTCCCTCTCCTCTCTCTGTTTTTGAGAGGGTTTCGAGGCTAACTTCTCTGTAAGTAGTGTTTGGAACTGGTGCAATTAGCATTTGTGCAATTCTTTCACCTTTTGCAAGTTTGATAGAGTCACCTTCGCCAATCCATGTTGCCAATACCATCAATTCGCCACGGTAATCTGAATCAATTGTTCCAACACCGTTAGGCATAATCATGCCCTTGGCTCCCAGAGAAGATCTAGAGCGAATTTGTCCTTCCCAACCATCTGGAATTGCAACAACTAACCCGGTTCTAATCTTTGTTGATTTACCCTTGAAAACCTCAGTAGCATCTAGCGCTCTTAAATCCCAACCTGCCGCAGATTTTGATCCTTGAGTTGGAGCAATTGCGTTTTCGTCAAGTTTGGCAAACAGTACCTCAACATTGTCCGTCATGGTACATGCTAACAGGAATAGGCTATCAATCTCTTCGGACATACAATCGAACTACTGCGCACGATTTGATATGAAATTAAAATGATAGATATCATAAACCGTTGCCAAATATCAATTGACTCCGAGTACTTCCGAAGCGTAAGAAAATGGAGTGGAAATGAAGGTCTTCATTACACAACCTTATAGGCCCGGTTGAACGGCACACAAAATCCACCGCGTATGAAACATGGGAGGTAGACACAATGCAACCAGAAACTCAAAACAAAGACGGATTCGACCTAGACCTTTCATCAGAGTTCATTGAGCCAATGCTCAAAGAATCACTAGATAGATTTGTTCTATTCCCTATAGAACATTCAGATGTTTGGGANATGTACAAGCAACANGCAGCATCTTTCTGGACTGCAGAGGAAATTGACCTTGCTGAAGATGCNAAAGACTGGGAATCTCTATCTGCAGATGAGCAACACTTCCTAAAGCACGTTTTGGCATTCTTTGCTGCATCTGANGGAATTGTNAATGAAAATCTGGTCGTNAACTTCGCAAATGAAGTACAGTGGGCAGAAGCAAGAACATTCTACGGCTTCCAGATAATGATGGAGAACATCCATGCTGAGACTTATTCGTTGTTGATTGACACATACATCAAGGATCCAAACGAAAAAGANCACCTATTCAAAGCGCTTGAAACAGTACCATCTGTGAAAAAGAAAGGCAACTGGGCTTTGAGATGGTTAGACAGAAAGAGAGCATCATTTGCAGAAAGACTTGTNGCTTTTGCAGCNGTTGAAGGAATTTTCTTCTCGGGATCTTTCTGTGCAATCTTCTGGNTAAAGAAGAGAGGATTAATGCCAGGTCTAACATTTTCTAACGAGTTGATTAGCAGAGATGAGGGTCTACACTGTGACTTTGCTTGTTTACTGCATTCCAACCTAGTTAGGGGTGCNGGAGAAAACAAGATACACCAGATTATCTCTGAAGCTGTGGANATCGAAATTGAATTCGTGACCAGCGCACTTCCTGTTTCATTGATAGGAATGAATGCTGAACTCATGAAGCAGTACATTCACTTTGTAGCAGATAGACTGCTTGTTTCCTTAGGTGCAACAAAATTGTACAACGTTGAGAATCCGTTCCCTTGGATGGAAATGATTTCTATGCAGGGNAANACCAACTTCTTCGAGAAGAGAGTCGGNGANTATCAGAAAGCAGGTGTGATGGGTTCAACATCTCTCGGAGCGGTACAACAGCGCTTCTCAATGGAGGAAGACTTCTAAACCGTCCGCGTCCGAGGCTAGATGCTTCACGCTCAAAGGGATAGTAATCAGGGGGACAGAGAAATGGGTCTACAGGTAGTTAAGAGAAACGGCGAAAAAGAAGACGTACGATTTGATGCAATCCAAGAAAAATTGTCNANACTATCTGAAGGGCTCAATGATGACTGGGTAGATCCGGGAATGGTAACCAAACTTGTTATCGAAGGACTGTANGATGGCGTNACCACGACTGAACTTGATGAACTAGCTGCTGAGACCGCTGCATCCCTGGCNTCACANCATCCAGATTACTCAAAACTTGCAGCANGAATATGTGTTGATAANTTGCACCGTTCTACAAAGAATGTGTTTAGCGATGTAGTTTCTGACCTCCGTAACTTTGTCGATCCTGANTCNGGGAAGCATGCTCCACTAATTTCTGAAGAAGTGTATGATATCATCATGAGCAACAAAGAAAAATTAGACTCATACATTAACTACGATAGAGACCATAATTACGATTACTTTGGTTTCAAAACTCTGGAAAGGTCCTACCTCCTNAGGCTAAACGGGAAAGTTGCAGAGAGACCCCAGCACATGCTAATGCGCGTAGCTATCGGCATTCATCATTCAAACATAGAGAAGGCATTAGAAACCTACGATTTGATGAGCGAAGGGTGGTTTACTCACGCAACTCCTACTTTGTTCAATTCAGGCACTCCAAAACCTCAGATGTCCTCTTGTTTCCTNCTNACAATGCAAGAAGACTCCCTAGACGGAATATATGATACTCTCAAGCAGTGCGCAAAAATATCCAAATCCGCTGGAGGAATTGGACTTTCAATCCACCAAATTAGGTCTAAAGGTTCGTATATCAAGGGTACCAATGGGTACTCGAATGGNTTNGTACCAATGCTTAGAGTGTTCAATGACACAGCAAGNTATGTTGATCAAGGTGGCGGAAAGAGAAAGGGAAGCATAGCAATTTANCTAGAGCCATGGCACCCAGACATATTCGAATTCCTTGACCTGAGGAAAAACCACGGTAAAGAAGAAATGAGAGCAAGAGANTTGTTCTACGCTCTATGGACTCCTGACCTGTTCATGGAAAGAGTTGAGGCTAATGCAGAATGGTCCTTGTTCTGTCCTAATGAGTGTCCTGGTCTGCACGATACTTACGGTGATGAATTCAGAGCTCTTTACACAAAGTACGANTCAGAAGGTCGTGCTAGAAAGACAATACCTGCAAGAGAAGTTTGGGATGCGATTACNCAATCACAAATCGAGACAGGAACTCCTTACATGCTGTACAAGGATGCATGCAATGAAAAATCCAATCAGAAAAATCTCGGTACAATTAGGTCTTCCAANCTTTGCACTGAGATCATCGAATATACTGCTCCAGACGAAGTTGCAGTATGCAACCTTGCTTCGATAGCACTACCAAAATTCGTTAACAAAGAATCAGGAGAATTTGATCATCAGAAGTTATTCGATGTAACATATCATGCTACAGGAAACCTAAACCGTGTGATAGATGTAAACTTCTACCCAGTTGAAGAAGCGAGAAANTCGAACATGCGCCACAGGCCTATTGGTTTGGGTGTTCAAGGATTGGCAGACACATTTGCTATGATGAAAATGCCATTTGAATCCGATGCTGCCAAGAAATTGAATAAAGAAATNTTCGAAACCATCTACTTTGCATCNTGCACTGCTAGTATGGAGGCAGCGAAGGTAGAGGGCGCATACTCAACATTTGAGGGTTCACCAGCAAGCCAAGGCTTACTTCAGCCAGACCTCTGGGGAATGACCGAACACTCTGGCCGCTGGGATTGGGAAGGTCTTAGGAAGGACATAATGGAGAATGGTCTTAGAAATTCTTTGATGCTGGCTCCTATGCCTACAGCTTCGACAAGTCAAATCTTAGGAAATAACGAATGTTTTGAAGCATTCACATCCAACCTATACGTCAGANGAACNCTTTCTGGTGAATTTATAGTTCTAAANAAGCACCTCGTTAANGATCTAATCGAAAGAGGACTTTGGTCTCTTGAAATGAAGACTGAAATACTACGTCACAAAGGAAGTATTCAAGCAATTCCTGGAATCCCAGAAGATTTGAAAATGCTCTACAAGACTACTTGGGAGATTAAGCAGAAGCATGTAATCGATATGGCAGCCGACAGAGGTGCTTACATTGATCAAAGCCAATCTCTCAACATTCACATGATTGATGCTAATCCTGCAAAGGTTACATCGATGCACTTTTACGGATGGAGAAANGGATTGAAGACNGGAATGTACTACCTGCGTACTAAGGCTGCAGCCGATGCAATTCAATTCACAGTAGAACAAAAGGCGAAAGAAGACGAAACTGTCGAGGGTCTTGCTAGTAGAGCAGACGAAGCGACAAGCATGGAAGCAATAGCATGCTCGCTTGATGCACCAGACGATTGTCTNATGTGCGGTTCATGATTATGGTAAGTGTCGCTGATGCGGTATCTTTGTAATCGTGAGGCTATTGTTTGAAAATATGCAGCAGAAGTTTTACCTCGCTTTGCTGCTTNTNACTTTGCTACCNTTAGCTGGTTGCTTAGANGAAAGTAATGAAACTAATTGGGGTCCGGTTGGATCTTATTCGATAGATTATCAGATTAATTTAGTTCAAGCCGAGACAAAAACCGATTATTACCAAAATGAAGAAATTAAAGCGTGGTCTGTAGAATCAAGCACTGTTTCCAAAGAAATAGAAGAAGCAGGAGGTAACGTGATTGGTATTCTCATGGAATTATCATATGGAGAAGATGAAACCGCTAACTTTGGCTGTACTGGCACAGAAAACAATGAACCTGATACAATATTCGGCACGGTTGAGAAGAATTCATGGAATTTAACCACATCTGGTACAAACCCTGGAAGTCATGAGATAAATCTAACTTGGCATAATGATAGCCTTCTAGTAAANGATTCTATAGAGGGNNTGTCGGAGAAAGAAATCTATGAGGAATTATATTTTGGAGACGAATCTTTGGGTAGTTACAANCTTAGTGTGATAGTTGAAGCCAACGCTTTTGATGGCCTTNTGTGCTCGCACTCGGATAATGGAGAGGAAGTTACCTCTGTGGTCAGTATCATCGTTCTTGATTTTAANANCAAAGGTGATGAAACCACTTACAAAACCTACGTGAANATTGGCGAAAATAATCTCACATTGGCTCTATTTTTACCGTGGTTCGGAGCGGCAATATTGCTGGTTGGATACATTACAACGAAGAAGGAAAGGTTCCAACTAAATCTCGTNTTGGAAGATGATGATNTAGAGAAAACAGAACTTGATTTGCATAACAATCTANATGATAATTTCAAAATTACAAANAAGCCTTGGGATGGTGGTGAGACACTAATCGATAGTTACAGGGCNAGGGTTCTAACGCTATGTGGGCTTTATGTCGCTCAAGGAATTCCCTGGGGTTTCATCACAGTAACATTTGTCACATTCCTCGCAGGAGGAGGAGTCGGTGCACAAGANCTCGCCTTGTTATTGACGGTAAGCACTGCACCATGGTCTGTAAAGTTCCTTTGGGGTCCTATAATCGACAGATNTCAATACCCNAAAATGGGAAAAAGAAGGCCATGGATTTTGATTGCACAATCTGGAATGGTGGTATTTTTGTCACTNATGCTNCTCGTTCCCGATCCTGCAAATAACGTTATNATGATTGCANNATTATTCTTTGTTTACAANATATTCACATCANTACAAGATGTTGCAACNGATGCATTGGCTGTAGATATACTTCCACGCCATGAGATNGANAAAGTCAACAGCTACATGTTTACCTCAAAATCGATTGGAGGAATGATTGGTGGGGCAGGTCTAGGAACAATAATTGGAATTGTTGGTATTAAAGGAGCGTTGCTGCTTCAAATCCCAATTCTAATTGGAATAATGATGATACCAATTTTCGTTTACGAGCGGCCTGGTGAGAAGAGATTCCCCTGGAGCCCAGATGTTGAGTCANCAACAACATTNGAATCAGGNAACAAAGATTTCGAAGAAATACTTAGGAAGATAAAGACTGCATTCTCTTTGAAATCTGGTATNCTAGGAATAGTACTAAGCTTAACAGTATCACTGTCATTCTTCCTAATTCCGGTACTGCCTCTGTTATTCGTAAGAGAATTAGGATGGAGTGAAGAGGAATTTAATGCAACAAAAGGCGGTATAATCCTCATCATTACAATGGCNGGATATGTTCTTGGGGGCCAACTTGGAAAGAGATTTGGCGGTAAGTTAGTAATTGTTTACTCAGCACTTGCAACCGCATTAGTTACCATGACTTGGGGATTGACAGAAGACATGTGGGGCAATGGAATTTTCATGATGGCAATATGGTCTCTCAGAACATTTGGATGGGCAGTGGTTATGATCAACATCTACTCATTGATGATGAAGATAACTTGGGGAGAAGTTGGAGGGACGCAATTTACCGGCTACATGGCAATGATGAATTTGTCAGCGATAATTGGATATCAGCTNACTGCTCCAATAGCTGGNAACTTTGATTATTCNACACTATTCTATATCGCTGCGATANTAGANACGCTGGTAATACTAGCGGTNTTATTCATAGATCCNGAAGAAACAGANAGATTACTGAATAACCCAAATAAGNTNGAAGTTTAAATTGAAACATGTATTTATNTGTAGTTCTNATCAAANNTANACTAACACATANTAATACACTCAGGTAGGTATCATGATGATTGGTTCACCAAATTCACGAATATTTCACCTGTGGTACCATCCATTGTACACTGACGGCATTCATGTTGAGGCCCGTTTNCCTAGAGAGCGTTACAAAATGCTATTGAAGAGGTTGGGGGACTCCGANCAAAACGATATTATCAAAATTAGAAANCCNGTTGCTATTTCTAGAGAATCTCTACTTTTAGCNCACGATGCAAAATATGTAGACGGTTTTCTTGANGAAAGNCTTAGTGAAAAGGANATGCGAAGNATTGGANTAACACCATGGACTTCTAAGATGATTGAGAGGACTCTTTGTTTGACAGGGGGAGCACTTGAGGCTACGATTCATGCTATNGAAAGNAAAGGAATAACAGGCAACATGGCAGGAGGAACNCATCACGCTCACAGANGTTTTGGTTCAGGTTATTGTNTCTTCAATGATTTAGCCATAAGCGCTCTTTATGCGATAGAAAAACTAGGCATAGAGCGAGTAGCTGTATTGGATCTAGATGTTCATCAAGGAGATGGTACAGCAACAATCCTCTCAGAGGAAAAGCGTGCTCTGACAATTTCAGTTCATTGTGAGAAAAATTTCCCATTTAGAAAATCAGTAAGCGATCATGACTTGCCTATCGAGTCTTTAGCTGGTGATGAATTGTATCTGGAAACAGTAAGAGAGGCACTTGAGATCTGCCTTGAGTTTGAACCACAACTCGTCCTCTATCAAGCAGGAGTTGATGGCCTTGAAACAGATAGTTTAGGAAAACTAAACGTCACCAGAAATGGCATGCGTAAGAGAAATCAATACGTATTCGAGATAATGTTAGCAAACAAAATTCCCACAGTTATTTTCATGGGGGGCGGCTACTCCAAACCAATTAGTCATACTTTAGATGCATTTTTCGATTTATTTAGTGACGCTGCGATTTGGAATAATCGGTGGCCAAGTCAGTAAATCAAGCGATGTGGATGGCGTGGCCTAGAGTTGCCAGCACTGCTTCATGAGTCATCTCAGTCATTGTTGGGTGAGCGTGGATAGTTCCAGCTATGTCTTCCAATAATGCTCCCATTTCTAGTGCTAGAGTCCATTCGCCAACCAACTCACTTACATGAGTACCAACAGCCTGAACTCCTAGAATTCTATGATCATCCTCTCGGGCAACAACTCTAACGAATCCACCAGTTTTTTCCGCTTCTTGAGTTAGCGAGCGACCGTTTGCTGCTAGGGGGAACTTTCCAGTTATAACCGGATGTCCTGCTTCTTTTGCTTCATCTGGTGACAGTCCTACAGACACTACTTCAGGTTCTGTAAACACAATCGCAGGAACTGCTACAGGATCATATGCTCTGTTGTGACCTGCGATAATCTCTGCGACCATTTCTCCTTGGAATGATGCAACGTGAGCTAACATTTCTCCTAGATCAGCAACATCTCCAATCGCATATACACCTTTCATGTTGGTTTGACACTGGTTATTGACTTTTACAAATCCTCTCTCATCGAGAGCTACTCCAGTAGGTGCTAGGCCTTCGCTTCTTGGCCTTCTTCCAACTGTAACCAGTACTCTGTCAGCTTCGACAGACTGCATTTTCGATTCATCGTCTGCGTTATCCTTGTCGATGAAGTTCAGTTTCAAACGGCCATTTTCCAGTTTCTCTACACCTTTTGCAAAGACCCCTGTGTTGACCTTGATTTTGTTTTTCTTCATGAACAATTCAAGAGGTCTTCTCAATTCCTTATCGAAAATTGGCAATACACTGTCCATTGCTTCCACAATGGTAACATCTGCGCCAAGCATTTTGTGAGTAATCCCTAATTCAAGACCAATGTAGCCACCTCCAACAACAACCAGGTGGTCTAATTTCTCGTCGATGTTGAGAGCTTCTCTGCTTGAGATAACTCCGTCACCGTATTTCAAAAAAGGCAATTCGATAGGGACACTGCCATTTGCTAGAATTACATTCTCGGCCTCTATTTGTGTATCACCAACAACCACTGTCTTCGCATCTTTGAACTCAGCCCAGCCTGTAATTAATTCAGCACCTGATGACTTGAGCAAGTGCTCAACACCTTTGTTCAGACGGTCAACAATATCATCTTTCCATCCTTTCAAATCAGCCATTTTCAGTTCTGCTGGACCAGGAATGGATATCCCCATGTGTCCACCATCCTTTGCATGTTTTGCCAAATCATGGAATTTATGCGCTGCATGAATTAACGCCTTCGATGGAATACAACCGCGAATTAAACAGGTTCCGCCTGCCCGCTCGCCTTCAACAATAATGGTGTCCATACCTAGTTGTGCTGACCGAATTGCAGCAACATAGCCTCCCGGTCCCGCACCTACAACCAATACTTTGCATTTTTTTGACTTCATATTTTCAGACCTCACATGAAGATGGTTGCTGGGTTTTCTAACAGAGTCTTGAGACGTTGCACAAGCATTGCACCATCCCATCCGTCGACGACTCTGTGGTCCCAAGATGATGATAACCTCAGCATCTTTCTGACAACGATTTGGCCATTGCGAACAACAGGTGTGTCAACAGCATTGTGAACTCCAAGAATTCCAACCTCTGGCTTGTTGATAATCGGTGTGGCTCCCAGTCCTCCCATTCGACCAAGGCTTGTTATGGTGAATGTTGAGCCTGTGAGCTCATCTAGTCCAGCAGTTCCGTCCCTAGCGGCTTGACTGACCCTTTGCATTTCTGATGCTGATTGCCATACATCTTGCGCTTCAACATGCTTTACGACAGGAACATAGAGTCCTCTATCGGTTTGTGTTGCGATTCCAAGGTGAACTGCATCGTGTCTTGTTACAACACCCTTTTCATCATCGAAAAGCGCATTGCAAACAGGGTTTTCTCCCAATGCTTTTACTAGCGCCTGCATGATGAAAGGTAGGTAAGTTAACTTTGGCTGTCCCTCGGTTTTTGTTGAGTTCAGGTGAACTCTTAATTCGTCAAGGTGAGTAATATCGACTTCTTCAAAGTAGGAGAAGTGAGGTATGGTTGTATAGGATGCAGTCATACTTTCTGAGATCTTTCTTCTTAGTCCGATAACAGGAACTTCTGTTGTCCCTGTCTTTGCAGTTCTTGATGGCCCTGCTGCAGCGACTGGACTACCAGCGTCCTTCCATGAGTCAAGATCCGCATGAGTGATTCTCCCCGCAGGTCCACTACCAGATACAGATGCAAGGTCAATTCCACTTTCGCGTGCTCTTTGTCTCACTGCTGGTGATGCAAGGGGCCTTGCACCAGGTGCTGCAACAACAACGGGTGTAGGTGCAGGAGCAGGCGTTGTGACCGCCTTTGGTTCAGGCTCTGAAACTGGTTCAGGTTTTTCTTCAACAGGAGTCGGCTCTGGAGCCTCAGGCTCCTCAACAGATGCTTCCTCAACAGGTGTACCCTCTCCATCGGTTTCGAATTCAATACATACTTGTCCGACTGCTAGAATTGTTCCGGGCTCTCCTACCAGGGATTTTACAACACCATCAGTTGGAGATGGTATCTCTACTGTTGCCTTGTCGGTCATTACAGACAAAATCGGGTCATCTTCCTTTACCGTATCACCAACTGATACCATCCATTCAACGACTTCTCCTTCAACAACTCCTTCTCCTATGTCTGGTAACTTAAACGCAAATATTCCCATACTTATGCCTCCTGTGTTTTCTTAATTGCCTCAGATATTCTCTCTGGGCTTGGAAGATAATCCCATTCTGTTGTGTGGGGGAATGGTGTATCCCAACCTGTTACTCGAATTATTGGTGCTTCTAGATGCCAGAAGCATCTTTCTTGGATTGAGGCACTCATCTCTGCACCAAATCCGCTAGTTTTTGGCGCCTCGTGAACAATTACACAGCGACCTGTTTTCTTTACAGAATTGACTACAGTGTCTCTATCCCATGGTAACAGGGTTTGCAAATCGATTAGCTCAGCATTGACTCCACTGTCTCTGATTCCTTGCTCAGCGACATGAACCATTGCTCCCCATGCTATGACTGTGCAAGCATCTCCTTCCATTACGACTTCCGCTTCTTCAAGAGGTATTGCGTAGTGTCCTTCAGGCACTTCGGCCTTTGGATGTCCTTTCCATGTGGGTACATTGTGAGGATCGCCATAAAATGGTCCGCGATAGCAACGTTTTGGTTCGAAGAATATCACAGGATCATTGCTTTCAATTGCGCTGGTGAGCAGTCCTTTCGCATTGTTAGGATTAGAGCAGTAAACCACTTTTAGCCCGGGAGTGTGGGTGAACTGTGATTCAGGACTCTGAGAGTGGTGGTGTCCACCTTTTATTCCTCCTCCTGCTGGAGTTCTAATCGTTACAGGAGTGGAGAACTCTCCACCAGATCTGTGCCTTATCTTTGCGATTTCATTGACAATCTGATCATATGCGGGGAATATGTAGTCAGCAAATTGTATTTCTGCTACAGGCCTCAGTCCGTTGATGCCCATTCCAAATGCTATTGCTGCAATGCCACCCTCAGCTAAAGGTGCATCAAAAACTCTGTGTGCTCCGTGTTTAGCCTGAAGACCATCTGTTACTCTGAAAACTCCTCCAAAGTATCCAACATCCTCGCCAAAGATAACAACATTATCATGCACTTCTAGCATGTTATCAAGGGCGCTGTTTAGTGATTCTATCATATTCATTTCAGTCATAGAATCACCTCACTTTCCTAACTCCTCACGTTGTTCTTGAACATGCCAGGGTACTTCTTCGTATACCTCGGTAAATATTGTTGAAGCAGGAGGGAATGGACCGTTTGCAAGATCACCGAACGTACAAGCTTCTTTGTACGCAGCCATTACCTCAGAATCGATTTTTTCTTTTAGTTGGGTATCCTTTTCTTCTGACCAAGCACCAATCTT
>NZLM01000015.1 GCA_002694245.1 Methanobacteriota archaeon | reverse complement strand
TCTGGAGGAGCCGGAGGCATCTCTGGAGGAGCCGGGGGCATCTCTGGTGGAGCCGGAGGCATCTCTGGAGGAGCCGGAGGCATTTCTGGAGGGGCCACAGGCATTTCTGGTGGTGCCGGAGGCATTTCTGGAGGGGCCGGAGGCATTTCTGGTGGTGCTGGAGGCATTCCAGGTGGTGCTGGTGGCATACCTGGTGGTGCAGGTGGCATACCTGGTGGAGCCGGTGGCATACCAGGTGGTGCTGGTGGCATACCCGGTGGAGCCGGTGGCATTCCCGGTGGAGCCGGTGGCATTCCCGGTGGAGCCGGTGGCATTCCAGGCGGAGCTGGTGGCATACCAGGTGGTGCTGGTGGCATTCCTGGTGGCATTGGTGGTTTGTTCGTGTCTTCCTCGCTCATATCAAATCCTCCTCGTGTACCGCATGGCGGCACCTCTCCATATTTGCACAGCGTATAACCATTTTGCGCAAAATCTCTTGACAAATAATTCAGTTTTGCAGTAATACGGTAGGTTATTGAAGGTAAATCGTGACAGGAAAACATGGTAGGGCTAGATACATCATCACCACCGGTTATATTTGTTGTTGGAACGGCTGGTGCCGGTAAGTCTTCATTAGTTACCTCATTCCAGAGATGGAGCAGATTCATCGAAACAGAAACTATTGCAGTTAACCTCGATCCCGGGGCAGAAAGAGTCCACTACGATGCAGAATTTGACGTGCGTGATGTGATATCCTTGACCGAAGTGATGAACGAATACGACCTTGGTCCTAACGGTGCGCAAATACTTGCCGCTGATCTTGTTGCGGCTCAGGCACTTGATGTTGCTGATGAATTACATTCTTTAGCCGGAGAACTAATCATTGTTGATACACCTGGGCAGGTCGAATTATTTGCATTTAGAGAAGCTTCTTCTCACCTAATTGAGGTACTTGGCCAAGACCAGTCAGCAATAATTTACTTATTTGACCCGATGCTATCGAAAAGCCCATCAGGATTCGTATCTCAGATGTTGCTCTCTAGTATTGTAGAGTTCAGATTAGGATTGCCAACAAAGAACTTCCTTTCAAAATCAGATTTACTTGAAGAGGAAGATTTGGAAAAGATTCTAGAATGGTCAGAAAGATTGGAAATTTTAGAAATGGCGCTCTACGACGAAGCCGGTGGGCAAAGAACTGAATTCGCAATTAATCAGTTGAGAATGATGCAGCAATTTTCGCAAACACCAGGGCTAACCCCACTATCCAGCGAAACTGAAGATGGGATGGCTGATGTTCTCACATTTGCACAAGCACTGTTTGGTGGTATGAGTGATGCAAGGGATGGTTTCGCAGCAGATATTGAACACGAAAAGAACTAGGATATGACCGATGTATCTTTCAACCGCCCGTAGATAGAATGGCTCATGGCGGAACACTTGCTTGCTATTGATGACGTTGCTGAGGATTTTGAAGACATCTTGAATTGGGCTATTGAATTCAAAAAGATGTGGAAATCAGATGACGAGATTGCAAGAAATTTCTTCCCATTAGCAGACATGGCTGTCGGAAGCATTTACGAAAAGCCGAGCACTAGGACTAGGGTCTCGTTTGAAGTTGGTATCAATAGGCTAGGTGGTTATCCATTGACACTGCTAAAAAATGATATCCAATTAGGAAAATCTGAAACGGTTGCAGATACTGCTAACGTTCTCTCGCGATTCTTGGGCGCAATTACATACCGTTGCTTTGCACATGCTGATGTTGCAGAGTTAGCAGCAAATTCCAGCGTACCAGTGCTTAATGCACTGTCAGACAAACATCATCCTTGCCAGGCTGCAGCAGACCTCATGACTGTATTGGAACACTTCCCTAACAGGAGTGAATTGAAAGTATGCTGGGTCGGCGATGGCAATAATGTACTCCATGACCTAATGCTAGCTTGCGGTATGTTAGGCATTGATTTCGCTTACGCTTATCCTGAAGGCTATGAACCGGCTGCAGATGTTGTATCAAGAGCCGAAGATTTTGCTGACCATCATGGATCGAAGATGCAAGGATACAACGATCCTGCTAAGGCCGTTACAGATTCTAATGTAATCTACACCGATGTTTTCGTCTCAATGGGAGAAGAAGGGCTCAAGGATAAGATGTCTGATTTCGATGGATTTCAAGTCAACATGAAACTGTTAGAGAATGCTGACGAAAACTGGAAATTTATGCATTGTCTACCCGCCCATCGAGGTGATGAAGTTACTGATGAAGTAATGGACCACAAGAATAGCATAGTTTTCGATCAAGCTGAGAATCGTATGTGGGCTCAAATGAGTTTGATGGCTTATCTAGTCGACAATGGAGCATGGTCTGCGATGGGCGATATGATGGGCGTTGGAATGTAAGTCAGAGAACACTTACTTGTACTGCAAAAGCCAATAATCCCAAGAGCATGCCAACTCGAATATTTTGTTGCGCTTTGTAATCCTCGCCACGGAAAAGAGGACCATTTAATGAAAATAAAATGAATATGGCAGGAGCATGGAATATTATTTGATGATACTCAAACGGTCCGTATAGGTGAGCTAAACCCAAAGTTACCATAGATAGTAAAACGAAAACGTATGCAACTGCTCTGGCATTCATCAAACCAATACGCATCGGCAATGTGTTACGACCTTCATCTGATTCCATGTCTTCACAATCCTTGATGATTTCACGAGCAAGATTTGCGAAGAATGCTACTACTGAAGCAAAAAGGACAATCTCAGTATTTGCTTTAGAAACTGAAGCAGCACCAAACACTATTACTGCGCCCACCATCAATGATATCGCTATGTTCCCAATTAAACCCATATCCTTTGTCTTAGGCCCAGAATCATAGGTGTACATCAGTAATGCAGCAATAGTCCATATACCGACATGAGGTAGAGGATCAGCAATAAATGGAATTGCTGACGCCATTAAGACTGCGCTTAAAAGTGCAAAACCGTATGCTACTTTCTTAGCAGATCCCACAGTAATCTTGCCAGAAGGTATCGGTTTATGTGGCTTAGAGATTTTATCTATAGAAATATCTGCTATATCATTTAGCGTATTTCCTGCTGCCATGAAGCAAATAGCAGAAGTGGTCTGAAGGGTCACGAGACCTGCTGCTTGGTATGTCCAAGCATCACCGAGGGCTAGATGAGCTCCTAATGGAACGGTTATTGCCGCTAGTACCACATTTTTGGGTCGCGACAACTCAACTATCTCGTGCCACATCAGACCGATGGGGATGACAGGGGTACATGGTCAGTTCGCTACCAGAGCCCAAATACAGACCCTTTCGCGGAATCCAGCCATAGTTGTACCCTCGGTGATTCCTAATTTCTCAAATCTGCGATCTCTCGCTAATACATTTCCAACCTGGTTCATTGTTGCGCCCCAGCGGAATCTTCTGTTTACATGTTCAAGGATTTGGCTGGTGTTAGATACACCATTAGCTTCTAGAAATTGTGCAATCTCGTTTCGCAATCTAGCGGTGCGACTCATCAAGCCTCACCTCTTGTTCTTCGTGCTAGATTCTTCCATGTTACAGGAGTTTCAACTGTTAATGGCTTCCAATCCCATGTTTCGTCACTAGAAACGATGTGTGTGTTGTATCTTTTATTCATGCTTTCTTTCTCTCCACTCGGTACTAAGTCCGAGAAGCGTATCGGTTGGTTCATGATGCAAATTTACCAGCCTTAGTATATCAACAGAGGAAGAAGAGACGTGAGTGAAAGTGAATACCGCTAATGAAGGCCTGTTGCCTTTTTTTTACTTTCACTTTTGAGTAAATCTGATGTTTACTTTCACCCGTTCAGAATAAATACCGGTGACAAGACGGTCGAACGTCGCTCGTATAGTGTAGTGGCCCATCATGAAGGCCTCTCGAGCCTTCGACCCGGGTTCAAATCCCGGTACGAGCATCCATATGCGATTTACTCAAGCGATATTTCGTAAATCTTTGAGGATTCTCAAGGTTACGCTCTCTCCTTTGGACAATCCAGACAATTGTCGCATACCAGCGAATTCCTTCCATTTATCGAGAAGATGTTCACCCATCCAAGCGTCCAAAAACCACGGGTGGATGTATGACGAACGACATACGGCTCGAGTGTTTCCTAAATCGGCAGCTACAGTATCGATTACTGCTAACATCGCTTTGTTTCTACCTGTTTCCGTATTGGGAGGAATCCAGTCTCCTTCTGTCCACAACTTTTCCATCGATTCCACTTTGGGCATTTCTAAGACCCATTTTTCCATGCTTTTTGCATCTTGAGCCTCTGCCAAAAATGCCAAACGTTCAGCACAGCGGTAAGTAGCACCCCATGTTCTGAAATTCTTTGCTGTGAAACCTTCGCCACTCGTAGCGCGAATGTATTGATTGATGTGTTCAGCCTTCAAATCAACCTCATTTCCTGCGTCTGAAATATACATGAACAAATCTGATTCTTTGCTACCAAGCCTATTTGTTTTCA
The DNA here is from genome assembly GCA_002694245.1 of Methanobacteriota archaeon. Lineage (GTDB taxonomy): Archaea > Thermoplasmatota > Poseidoniia > Poseidoniales > Poseidoniaceae > MGIIa-K1. The sequence goes on along the minus strand of NZLM01000015.1, from coordinate 3,713 downwards.
AAATTAAATCGACTAATTTATCATCTTCAATCATGATTTCCCAATCTTTTCCTGATTTGCCTGTAAATGAGAATACAGCGTCGTGACGCCCTTCTGCCTTCGCACCCTTAATGTGCTTCAGGTGCATGGATTTCAGTGTAGTCAAGCCATATGACTCGTTTGCTTTAGCATACTCATCGCTGCCTACACGAATGTTGTAGAGGTCTATTAGCCGTACAACTAAGCCTGAGACTGTGTTCAAATCCATTGTTGAATCTTCTAGATCCCTCTCAACCTGCCTTCTGAGCCTGGGAAGTTGTGAAGCAAAGTAAACAACATCATCATATTTCATTTCTGTTGTGACTTCTGTCCAGTCTGGATGATACCTATACTGTAGTCTTCCTTTGACATCTCTGCCTGTTGCTTGTATGTGACCTCTAGCATTGGGACAAATCCACACCTCCTCCCAAGCAGGAGGAAGGCCTAACGAGTTCCAGCGGTTGATTGGTTCCTCATCGTCAACGACTTCGCCTCCAGGACTGTAGTACTGCCAATTGTACTCTCCGTCAACCTTTGAGGTGTTTTTTCTTGAAACTCCGTCAAGTGAAGGGTCGCTACGAACTAATGATGCCCGCTCCAAAGCCTCCTTAGAATCCACTGGCATGAGACATACGGATTAGTTACGGTGGATGAACTTAGTGGCCATGAACGGTCACGAATTATCAGTGTGTAGACCAATACATCTGTATATATTCAAAACCCATTTGCTATGTCTATGTTTGATAGATTGCCCGACCATTTAGAGGAGAGGTCGCAGTTTGTTGGTACAGTCATCGAGCCAAAAGAGGATGGACCTGTTGTTGTGTGGTTGAAGTCCACTCACAGGTATCACGAAAATCCTGCATTAGATGTTGGTAAAACAATCGCTCTAGCCTATGACCTGCCGCTTTTAGTCTACCACGGTATTGATGAAAGATACCCTCATTCATCGGTAAGACATCATAACACATTGCTGGATGCTGCATTAGATGTTGCAAGAAAGTGCGAAGAGAATGGAATCAAACATACTCTCCATGTTGCCAGAGACGGACATAGACCTTCTGTGATGAAAGAATTCGCAAAGTCAGCTTCTGCAATTATCACNGATTTATTCCCCCTACCNCCCTGGAGCGACTGGGTTAAATCAATTGGCAAAATAGCCGAATGTCCTGTTGTAGAAGTTGATTGCCACTGCGTAATTCCAATGCCTTTGTACGGTAAATCTGTTGATCGACCATTTAAGTTTAGAAATGCAACCAAGAAAATGAGAAAAGCACGCATTCAAAATGCATGGCCAAAAGTNAATGGTAAGGCAAAGATGTATGAGGGCGCGCTTCCATTTACTCCAATAGACNTCGAGANGGATNTCGCTAATTTAGATTTAAGATTAGAACTACTANAGAAATGTAAAATTGANCCAAGTGTTATGCCNGTTTGGTCTCAAAAAGGTGGCGAAANTGCTGCAATGAGCCGTTGGCAAGCCTTCCTAGACAATGGGTTGAATGGCTATGCTAGAAGGAGAAATAACGCAGCTGACCCAAACGGCGTNTCGAGGCTATCATCTGCTTTCCACTATGGATTCCTTTCACCCATGAAAGTAGCAAGAGAAGCAGCGGCAGTTGGCACAAAATCTGCTGACAAGTACTTAGATGAATTACTAATTTTTCGCGAACACGCTTGGCANCACATCTACAGTTGTTCTGATCCTTACAGCGTTTCAAACCTGCCAACTTGGGCGCTACAATCNTGGCAATCAACTCAAGATGACACTCGTCTTGTTTTANCGAAACATAAACTTGAATTCTCTGATTCACCAAANACCCTNTGGAATGATTGCCAGACTTCATTACTTAGTCACGGAGAGTTGCANAATAATCTAAGAATGACATGGGGTAAAGCNNTTCCACTCTGGACGAGATCTCTGGAGGAATCAATAGAATTCGCTCAAAAGCTGAATGACAAATACGCCTTGGATGGTAGAGACCCATCATCAGTTGTCGGAGTTCAATGGTGTCATGGATTGTTTGACAGGCCATTTAATCCATCGATTCCGATTATGGGTNTAGTNCGGAAGAGAGACTTGGAGACTCATTACTCAAGGCTTGATTCNCAAAAATATAGTGAGCANGTCAATAGAGGAAATACCACCAGCGATAATTTGTATATCGTCTGCGGTAATGGCCTTCAAGAAGCGTATTTGGCTCGTGTCCTGCAAGATAACGGCTGTGATGTTATATTGGCATCGAATAATTCCAAATATACTGAAGAAACTATCTCTAAGCTCAGTATGAAGGANCTTCCTTCGTGGGTAAAAGAGAGATTTGATTCAATTCTTATGGACAGTAACTCAGGCGAGGTAGATGCTTTGATAACTTCACTGACAAGTAAACTGACCAAGATATTCACAACAGATTCACAANTTTATGATTTCGGGGATGTAAAATCAATGATTGCAGAATCTGAGAAAATTAACCGAATAAAATTGATTCAACTNGACAGTNGTGGCAATTTGATTGCAACAGATTTTACTGANGATTCGAAAATAGAGATTAATCAGAGGAAGGATAATCTCAAGCAAATTTTTGGTCANATGAAAGCATTATCTTGGGAGTTACTAGGTTTGATTTGGAGAGATAATTCAGATTTTGAGCACCAAAAATACTCAATACAATCCAAGTTAGTTTGATTATTCCTCTTCAAATTTATACAATTCTGAGTTTATCACTTCAAGGGCTTTTTCTACGTTACTAGACTCAAGTAAGGATTGTCTTACATCAAGTTCACCAATCATCAGAGCGGCCACTAAAAATATCGAGTCGGGGTCATCATCGACCAGNTGCATTACAGGCGACGTCTCGATCCACTCTGTCAGCAAATCATCCTCAACCCTTAGCACAAAGCCAATTCTTCTGAGTACAATTTTTACAATTTCTCTAAGTTCATCTTGTTGTGATCCTGTAGCTGGCTCTAATTGATCTACAAAATTAACATCTGCNCTNATGTACAACTTGGAGTGCCCTACATCATCAGGGATTTTGTTGAGTANAGTCTCTAAATCTGGGTAAATTCCTTCTTCTTCAAAGAATTCNNACATTGAAGGGTGATCAAAAGGAGGCAGTGCAGGTTGGTGAACCTTTTCCACTGTAAACCTGCGGCGACCGACTATCTGCAAAAAGTGATTTGTTCCCTTTGTTTCATGATGAATAATTTCAGCCTCACAGCCGTATTGCATTGGCCCATCCCAATGATTAACCAACTGGTATTGGTCATTTTGTATTAATCCAAAATTTTTCCCATCCAGCAAACAGTCATCAAGCATTTGTTTGTATCTTGGCTCAAATACTCGTAAATCCTGGACCTCCCCTGGAAGTAAAACCATCGGTAGTACAAATAACGGGAGATTTTCCATAATATTTGGTAAGCACCATGGCTTTTGAACATATGTTTGATTGTGATTGCAATCAGAAAACACCCATTGATAAGCAGTAATATTGGAATGTAAATATGCTTAGTAAGATTGTTGGGATTATTACTGCCCTATTGATGTTCTCAATAGCAATTTCCGGCGGCACACTAATTGCATACAACCTGGTTCAATCTAGTCAAGAAAATAACTTCACTGCAAAAGTTGACTTTGCTGAGGGTACGAACCACTACAAGTTAGTTGAGATTGATGAGGGTGATAATAATGAGGA
>NZLM01000014.1 GCA_002694245.1 Methanobacteriota archaeon | reverse complement strand
CATGGAGGACTTGCCTCCTTTCACTCGAGTGTCTCAACGACGTTGCATCCAACTAACTGGGCATTACCACCAGCAGGGTTGGTCAGTAGGGAGCCACAAACACCGCATACAATGGATGTAGTCGCTCTAGAAAAAATAACGCTCTCATGAGAGCAATCACGGCACGAAACTTTCAGAAATTTCCCAGTCATTTTCCCACCTCAGTTGTCTACTAACTCGAATTTCTTTGCACGCTGACATGGAGCATAGTGTGCCTTTCCGGTTTCTGTGCAACGGAATAGAATGTTTACACGCTTTGTTGGTTTTTCTCGGCCATCAGGCTTAGGACGTGGGAAACCACGGTAACCAGCCATAACTTTGCGGAATCGGCGCTGCCCCCACTTTAATTCGCTTGCGCGCTTCTTTTTGACACGCTCAACCGTGTGCATCGTATGCTTACCAGCACTTGGGCTGTAACGCTTTACTTGACGTGGCATTTTTACCATGGTCTCACCTTGAGCATTCGGGCCACTAGCGTCCTCTATTTAGTGGTGACGGAATAGCAAAATTACTGAACCGGGCTACTGAAGCCAATTATACCGGTGAGATTGATAAGTCCTATCGTAGCCGACATACCAATGAATCCAATGCTGGAAGCTGCGATTTGGTTTTGGATTCCGTTATGTCTTATCCCAATCGGAATTTGGCTAATCGTAAGCGGAAAGGCAAGTTTAATCGGGAAACTGATAGCACTCAGTGGTCTCGTTTTAGTAATGCTTTCTTCTTGGACAGTTCCTGATTCTGATTCAACTGCTGGCGGACATCTAATTCTTGCAATAATAGCTCCTTCCTTTCTCCTAGCATACGGACTTCATGGCATGGTTTTTGGGGGAAATGTACCTGTTGGAAGATTGGACTCAAGCGCAAGGTGGAGTGGTAATGTTGCTGCTTTTGTAGCGATATGCATTTTCAGTTTAATGCACTGGTATAGTTTTACACCAGTCTGGCGTGATGGAACAGTCAATCCATACTGGATAGTATTTTGGCCGACTTTTCTCCTTTTCTCCACATCCTTATGTTCTGCATCTGCGGTTGCATTAGCTACCTTCGGTGATAATCGGTTTGCGGAGGCTGTTAAACTTGCCGGGCTATCTGTTTTGATGACGGGTATAGCCCTGGCCGCAATGATTTTTGATGGATATCTCACAACCGCAGATGAATTCAGAGATCATCTTTGGCTTGCCGCAGCTGATATTTTTGGAACAATAGTGGGTATTACACTCTCAATTGGTGTTTTTGCTCTTGTAATATGGTCTTACGAAAGGTCCCTCCCGTTACCCGAGTCGTCTCCACCTCCAACAGCAGAAGAAATTGATTATGTTGTTTCGTTGGCAGTTTCCAATATTGGAGGTGAGGAGGAATGAAACCATCTAACTCATCTTGGCGTTTGTTGATTTTAGCGGCTATATTACCCATTTTGTTATTGATTACAATCGATTTATCACTCGACAATAGTTTCCATCCAGAATCATTCAAAAGATTCGGCAATGCTGTCCTAACATCATATATCGTGGTAGGAATAATTCTAATCGGCAACTTGTTCTTTTACGCAGATTCTAGACATCGTCCTTCAGCACCTTTTGTTGGTATGATTTTTGCTTTAGGAATGGGGATATTATTGGCTTGGGTTTTAATTTCTCAAGATGATTTGTTGCTAGAAGCAAATAGTGGATTAAGATCTCAAATGCTTTCAAACGTAGTTCATCTTCTAGTTAGCGGTACTGCTATGTTTGTTGCATCAATAATGGCCATCGGTTTCACATTCGCAGTTATAACGGGTAGGGAGAGAATGATTCTCTTCGAAGAGGAATAGTAATTCTCACACCCGTCGATTTGATAAAGGGAGGGTTGGTGGCCCAGCCGTTAGGTGATATCATGTCTAAGGGTACTCCATCAATGGGTAAGAGGCAAAAGACCACCCATATCCGCTGCCGTCGTTGTGGAAGAAACTCATATCACAAGCAAAAAGGAGTTTGTGCCTCCTGTGGATACGGTGCAACCTCTAAAATGCGCTCATACGGTTGGTCAAAGAAGACTCACCGCCCCTGATTTACGCCCCTTGCTAGGGAAATGCCTGTAAAGTCCCTGTGATTAGATTTGATTGGGCGAGACAAATGTGTGGCATAATTGGTCTCGTTGGAAGGCGTGGCTATCACATCAATCAACTGTTATATGACGGTCTTACCGTTTTACAGCATAGAGGTCAGGACGCAGCTGGGATAATCACAGAACATCAGGGGCGCTATCATCTAAGAAAATCAAACGGACTAGTTAAAGACGTATTTTTCAAACGCCATATGGAAAATCTACTAGGATCCTTGGGTATCGGCCACGTCCGTTATCCCACAGCAGGTTCATCTTCTGCTGCTGAAGCACAACCCTTCTATGTCAACTATCCATTTGGTATATCTCTCGCTCACAATGGTAACCTAACAAATGCCGAAGAGATAAAGAATCTACTAACCAGTGCTCACCGTCGTCACGTTAATACTAATTCTGACTCAGAATTATTGCTAAATTTACTTGCCATGGAGTTGCATTCACGAACTCATAATTTGGACATAGACGGGGAATTGCATGTAGATGTGAACACTATCTTCGCATCAGTTTCTGCTCTTCATGAGCAAATATCCGGTGGTTATGCTTGCGTATCTCTTATCTCAGGGCTAGGAATACTTGCATTCCGTGATCCAAATGGTATCAGGCCCCTTATTTTCGGAAGCCGCGAGGTTGAGGGTGAAACCGAATGGATTGTAGCAAGCGAGTCTGTTGCAATTCATGCCCTTGGATTTGAGGTAGTTAGGGATGTGAAACCAGGGGAAGCGATTTTTCTTACTTCAGCTGGTCAATTCTTCTCACAGCAATGCGCGGAGGAAACTCATCATTCTCCTTGTATCTTCGAGCACGTATACTTCGCTAGGCCTGACTCGATTATTGATGGTATTTCAGTATATCAAGCTAGATTAAATCAAGGCCAAAGGTTAGCTGAAAGAATTCTCCAAGCCTATCCCGATCACGACATCGATTCAGTAATTCCAGTCCCTGACTCTGGGAGATACGCAGCCTTACAAATGGCAGATGCATTAGGTGTTGAATATCGAGAAGGTTTCGTTAAGAACCGCTATATTGGTCGAACATTCATTATGCCAGAACAAGCGATGAGGAGTAAATCTGTCAGAAGGAAATTGAATGCAATTCCTCATGAATTTAAGGGCAAAAATGTCCTGTTAGTTGACGATTCAATTGTGAGAGGAACAACCTCAGCTCAAATCGTTGAGATGGCCAGAGAAGTTGGAGCGAAGAAGGTNTATTTCGCCTCAGCGGCTCCACCAGTTCGTCATCCGAANGTATACGGNATCGATATGCCTGCAGTTACAGAATTTATCGCAAATGGAAAAACAGTCGATGAAATTGGTGATGAAATTGGTGCNGACAAACTATTTTACCAAACTCTGGAAGATTTAGTTGAAGTAACAAGCATAAACGGTGAGCAATCATGGGATACCAGTTGTTTCAACGGTGAATACGTTACTGGAAACGTAACNCANGAATATCTCGATGCCTTGGAGGCAGCACGTAATGACTCGGCAAAATCATCTAACTCAATCTCAGATGATATTGTCGGACTTCACAATGATGAGTGAGATTGTTCAATGCTACATGCTTTGATGCAAGGGTATCTTGAATGATGGCTTTGCTGGNTGTATCATGGCGCTGACCGTACCGGTTCTGAGCAAGTTCCCTGCAACTGCTAGGATCACCAGTGTCTCAAGTGGAATTAATTTGGCGTTTGGACAGGTGGACGGAAGGCTTGTTATTGGTGATGATGAAATNTCGATATCTCAGGTGAACTGCATGTATGAATTCCCATATGGTGATTTATTGGTGGGAACAACAGAATCGCTACAAATTTTCAGAGATGGAAAGGAAATATCGTCGTCAGCACATGAGACAGGGATTGAATCTATATCAGGTAGGGGGGAATATGCTGTATGTATTGATGGCTTGGGCAGAGCTCACATAGCAGATTCTAAAGGAGATTTGAAACAAATTCAAGAAAGTTCAGTTCTATTTGCAAAGGTCGGNCCTAGTATAGCTATAGCAACAGAATCAGGNAATGTTAGNACCTACTCACATGACGGAAAAAAACTTTGGGAAAGGCCAATGNGAGGCGATGTGGGAGAAAGAATAACCGCAATTGGTTGGGATCAAAATATACTGGTTGTCGCTCGAGAAGGCCATGGTTTGGTACCCGGAGANGAAGAAGCNTTGGAAGTTGAATACTGGAATGAGGGACAAATGGAGAACAGGTTAGATACTAAACGTAGAGTTGTAGCAATCGAAGGTCCGTGGATGGGATTGGATATGGGTGGTGTGATGCAAAATGGTGCGATAGTTGCAGAATTGAGTCATCCTGCACATACAATTGTCGACATGGGTGAACATGCACTAGTTGGTTCTTGGTTCCACCTGCACATGGTTAACTCAGATGGTATACAATGGTCGGTTGAAACCCAAGGAATGGTTGAGTACGTATCAGCCAACCGTGAAGGGACAGCCGTTCTAATCGCAGGAAGCGATCAGAACGATTATACTGATTCTGAACCAGTAGTATTGATCGATTCTACGTCTGAGCCAACCCCCCTTGTTGAAGAATCGAGTGCAATCGACGATTGGGGAGAAGCACCTGCGATTGAAATTGATGCTGACAAATTGTATGCAAATACGGAAACTATTGAGGAATTAGCCGGAATAGAAGCCAGCCAACTGAGTGATACAGGCAACTTATTGGAAGCTCTGAACGATGAAATCGAAATCGAAGAATCCGTCACAGAAGAAGAGGATTTGATGCTTGCACTATCATTAGATGCTGAGGAAATAATCGCTCCCAAACCTGACGCTGGTGGAGACCAATCTATCGAGGCTGACGAAAATGGAACCGCAATAGTTACTCTTGATGGGAGAAATACCGAAGACCCTCAAGAAAGAATAGAGACATGGTCCTGGGTAGATGACAGTGGAAAAGAGATTGCTAATACCCCTGCTGTTCGAGTCAAATTAAATCGAGGTAATCACCGACTGGAATTGAGAATAAAGGACAGGGATGGTCGTTGGTCTTCAGACTCTATAGATGTGAGGATTGAATGACATGGTCCTCTCTCCGAATATCGCTCACTTTTTTGTTACAGCTCTTCAGCAAAGGTGTAGTGTTGTTACAAATCCTGTTAATGGCGAGACTGTGATAATTGACGGCGGCGGAGATTCAGATCGAATCGTTGAATGGATAGATTCAGGTGTTGGTGAACCTGACCACGAGATTGGAATTTATGAAGGGGAAAGAAAGGTTGTAGCTTTGATCAACACTCATGCCCATTTCGATCATAGCGGACACATACCCTACCTCAAAGAGCACTACAGTCTTGATTGGTGGTTGCATGAGGATGATTTCTTTCTACAGAGTTTAGCACAACAATCAGCACGTCGCTATGGAATCTCTCTACCTGAGCCGGCTGTTGCAGAAAATACGTGGGAACATGGTGATTTTCACACATTTGGAGGGATGGAATTTGAGATATTGCATACGCCGGGTCACACACTTGGTGGATGCTGTTTGAGGTTAATTGTGGATGATGGACCAGACCATTTATTCGCAGGTGATACATTGTTTCAGGGTTCAATTGGTAGAACAGATTTACCAAACTCAGGAGGAGATTTAGATCTGCTTCTTAGGATGATTAGGGAGAGATTATGGCCATTGGATGAAGATACTGTAGTTCACCCCGGGCATGGCCCGCTTACAACAAT
>NZLM01000013.1 GCA_002694245.1 Methanobacteriota archaeon | reverse complement strand
TCCAGTATCTGAAGCAAGGCCAATGGCGTCACTATTATCAAGAACTATGTAGTATGTATCTGAGCTAATTGTAGTGAAAATGTAATCATCGTTATCATCATCATAATCTGAGCCTCCTTCCGTATGAGCAGTATTGCCATTTTGCCATGCAGAATATTGGCTACTCGTCATCAAAAGAGTATCAATATTTTCAGTTACACTATAATCTATGTGAATTTCCATACCCTCATTTATTGCTCCTAATGAAATAACCTGTGAAGATCCTGAAGATATGTTCACATTTGTCATATTAGCCTGGCTATTTAGCAAAAAATTCGGTGAAAGCAATGAAAATAAAATAATTATTACGACCAACTGGGATTTTCTCATAGGGAATACTAACAGTTTTCAATACAAAATCTTTTTTCCAACAAAGAAAAAATCAAGATACCCTATTCTAAGAAATGAAAATGAAGCGTATTTCGAAACTATCTTAGTAAAGCCCATCCAAACAGCAAACTTCGATTCAAAATTTGAATGCGTCGTCTGCTGGTGGCAACACTGGTGCAGATGGTACAGCGGTGTAGGGGTTGATTACTTGCTGATAATTTGGATTAGTAAACATAGATTGCTCGGGCTTTGGTGGTTTTTTGCCTCTTACGAATAACAATCCAAGTAACACAGTTATGATTACTCCAAATCCAATGAATATCATGTGGTTAGTTGTTATCTCAAACTCTGAAGAGGCATCTTCTGTGTTTGTATCACTACTTTGCTTGAGAGGTGGAAGCCAAAATTCGTAAGTTACGTACCATGTGACATAAGTATCCTGAACACCATCTGAAATTATGGCAATGTAGATATTCGGTCCAACGTACTGCATGTGCCCTGTGCTATTTCTGTAATCGCACAACTCAACAGGGGCTGAAAGTGGTGTAGAGTTTGTGATTAGGTTTTCATTACCAGATTGATCTTCAACAGATATATCATCACATTTTTCCCATCTATCGCTTTCTAGATTTTGCAGACCACTATTATCTGGCAATTCGATACTATTCTCTAGCCAAGTTATCGATAGATTAAGTCGATTATAATCCTCGTCTGACAGATCAATGTTNAGAGTTAAATTGAGTGATTCTTCGGATGCATTGAGCCTAATATTCGTATCAGATGGGCCCCATGAAATNTACTCTAAGCGGTCAATTACCTCATCAATTTGGCCGTTACAGTCATCATCCAAGGCATTCCAAGCTTCATCTTGATTTGGATTAATCAGTGGATTGGTATCATCGCATTCCTCGAACCACCTAAATCCATCACCATCCTCGTCAAGGTCTGGTGTTAAAGGGTCAGTAAATGTCTGAAGAACCTCCACACCATCATCCAGTCCATCTTTGTCTGTATCAACATCAACTGGATTTGTTGACAAGTTGTAGTATTCCTGTCCATCGATTAAGCCGTCTGAATCAGAATCGGAGTCAAATGGATTTGTTGTTAAATTATTGAATTCGTAAAGATCAAGAATACCATCAGAATCACTATCCTGACCGATGAAATCCTCATCAATCTCATCGTTACAGTTGTTATCGATTCCGTCCAGAGACTCNGCAATATCTGGATTGATTTGTGGATTGGTATCATTACAGTCCTGGAACCAGTACCAACCGTCAGAGTCTGAGTCATTATCAGGTACTAACGGGTCAGTGAAGTAGATTAGAACCTCATCACCATCACTAAGAAGATCGCCATCTGTATCGTAGTCTGTCCAATTTGTGCCGTGTATATGATATTCTGAGAAATCAGACAAGTTGTCTATATCAGAATCTGATTCATTGAATCCCTCATCCCACATCATATCACAATCATCATCGATTCCGTTCAAAATTTCAACCGCAAAAGGATATACATCAGGGTTCGTATCATTACAATCTTGGAACCAATAGAATGAGTCAGAATCAGCGTCCGGGTCTGCAACAAGCGGGTTTGTGAAATAGGTAAGAACCTCTAGTCCATCAATCAAACCGTCGCCATCNGTATCGTTATTGAATGGGTCTGTAAGGTTGACATTTACTTCTGTTCCATCATTCAAGAAATCGTANTCNGTGTCTGGATTTGTTGCATTGGTAAGAGTAGTAAAAATCTCGGTTGAATCATTCAGACCATCGTTATCGGTGTCTGGATTATNTGGATTGGTGCCATAGACATCTGTTTCATTCAAATCGGTTAATCCGTCACCATCACTGTCAAGATCGACTTGNGTACCGTGAATNATCAACTCCCAGTGGTTCCATGTTCCNTCATCTTGATTACCGTCATCGTAAACTTCGAGNGTCCAAGTNCCTGCTGAAATCTCNCCCCAGTGCTGTACTGAGCTGAATAGCCACTCGTTGTAGTTATTACCACTATCCCGATTTGCGAAGTAATTAACGAGTTGAGATTCTGTTCCATCGGGTGAAATCAGNGTNACATCTAGATCGCTTCGATATGTGTGGTCAGCATCAAAAATGACCTCAACAGATTCTACGATTAACGATTCTGAAAATGTGTGAGAGGAGGTAACAGGAGTTGATGGTGCATTGTCAGGNACTGTTTGTGAAACACTTATCCTACCGCTTGAAACATTGATTTCTTCACCCAAGTTGGTCCATCCCTCAGCTAAATCTACTGCATGACCCGCATCAACCACTCCAAATCCATATTTGTGATTAAATTCGTATCCTGCNCCGTTGGTATTCCATCCAAAGTCGTTAGCATCATTTTTTCTCGCACTTTCGATTAGGATTTGTTGTACATCTCTCCAAGTGAGGTTCTGATTTGCCTCTAACATCAATGCAATGATTCCTGAAACCAATGGAGTCGCACTTGATGTACCTCCAAAGTTACTGGTGTAGTCAGAGCCTGTGTAACCTGCATTTCCTTGATTATCAGTCGTAGTGATACCAACCCCGCTACCGTCTGATGGTGATGCNATCANGACATTCGCTCCTGGCTCTCCGTAGTTTGTTTGGTCACCGTCATGGTCCACCGCAGTAACAGAAATTGTGAATCTATTATTCGCATAAGCATCTAAATTGGAGTCGTCTTCATTCGAAAGGCCGTTTCCAGCAGCCCAAGTTATTATGTTTCCAAGTCCATTNCTGCCATTNTATGCATCATCTTCGAAGGCAGCAAGCATTAACGGACCAGCACTTCCAAGNGTATTGCCATTATCTGANGGNCCCCAACTATTGCTGTAAATATCGATATCATTGTTCATGTGTGAAAGNGCGTTTGCTTCGTCTTGNTCAGAATTACCACAAGCGATTAACATCAAACCTGCTAANGATGCATCAGGTGCGGAACCGGATACNCCNAGACCATTATTTCCAATAGCGGCTGCAACACCNGCAGCTGCNGTNCCNTGAGCGTCCCANTTGGATGGGTATGGATTTCCATCATAGTTACAGTAGTCATAGTCTAGGTTTGATTCGTAATTTGCCGACAAATCGTCGTGGTCCCATTCTAGGCCGTCATCAACAATGCCGATAACAACTCCAGTTCCTCGGTAGTTATTCCAAGCNCCTGTGATGTTGACATCTTCTCCAGCAACACCATTATCCTGCCCTGTATTTTCTAGATGCCATTGCTCATCGAANTATGTGTCATTTGGAATCCATTTTGGTGACATTTGTCTCTTTACTAGTGGATAAGCTACTTCGATAGTGCCTTCTGAGTAGAGTTTCGAAATATATTCTAGCGCTTCTTTTGCATCTAGTTCTACAACCCAAGTATTCGGTAGCAGGTTTGTTGGTTCACCCAATTTTTTTGATGAAACTACTACCCATTCTTCTGTAGATTGGATTTCGGATTCTGAGTATTGTGAGAGNTCACTTACTCGAGCAAANGAGGCTCTAATTGCTGGAGAAAAATTGTATGTGATTGGGGCATCTTCTGGGTTATCACTCAGTGGCGCTCCAAGGTAAGAAGAATAATTTTCCTCTGCGCTCCCAAGCGGAGAAAATAATGACAGAAGCATGATCAAGACTAACAGAATTGATTTTTTTCTTCCATTCATCTGAAGTGGGGAAACTGTTAGGTTATCGCCACTCATAATTACCAATCCATGATAGAAGTATATCAATCTCTGTTCACAAAGATTCAGAGATAGCAACGCGTTGCTTAGCGGCGTGTATGATTATTGCGTGATTTACGCTTGTTGGTTCCACCACGACCTCTGCTTCGACCTGGGCCTTTTGGTGGACGATTATTTCTGTTGAATTTTGGTTTACCCCTACCTCTAGAACTACCTGAGTTTTCATCGCTTCTGCCGCCTCGGCCACCAGAACCTCGGTTTCTATTACCGCCTCTAGTGTCATCATTTCCGTTTCTCCTGCCGTAGTGCTTTCTTTCTCGGTTACGTTGGCCGCCATCGTTTGGTCTTCCCCTTCGGTCTTTTCTTTGCCTTGAGTTTCGGCCAGACCTCCTAACAGGTAGAATGTGAGAAATATCCTCATGCTGAATTAAATCCCTAAATTCAGGAGGCGAGAATTTTATGTTTAGACCGACTTCTTTTTGGATTGTTGACCATTTTCTTTTTTGTGGATTTTGAACTAAGCTGATGACGTTACCTGACTCGCCAGCTCTTGCGGTTCTTCCTGACCGATGTTTGAACGCCTTTCCATTTTCTGGAGGGTCATAATGAATCACGCAATGAACCCCTTTGATGTCAAGACCTCTTGCAGCAACGTCTGTAGCGACGATTGCGTGTGTCCTTCCTTCCGTGAAGTCCTCAACTGCCTGAGAGCGCTTCTTTTGCTGCATTCCGCCATGTATGCTAGTTACCCTAAGACCCTCATTTTCAAGCTCATCTGCCACCCTTTCCACTCCAGCCCTAGTCCTACAAAATATGAATCCGCGGCCTGATTTTCTGATAGATTCAGCAGTAATTCTACTCTTCATAGAGTTAGGCATTAACCAAAAGTAATGATTCATTTCAGTGACTGAAACCTCCTCAGGTCCGATTTCAATTATCTGAGGGTGGTGTTGATACTTGTCTCTTATCTCAGCCACATCATCATCGAGTGTTGCGCTAAACATGATCGTTTGACGTTTAGGAGAACATTCCTCGAGAATTTGACAAACAGGTTCTGTGAATCCCATATCTGCCATTCTATCGGCTTCATCTAGAACTACGATTTCTACTTCATCTAGAAACACATTTTCTCTATCTATCAAATCTAGAAGCCGCCCAGGACAAGCAACTACAATATCCACACCACGGTCTAATCTTCTGATTTGCTTTGAGTAAGATACGCCTCCGTATATCGCCATAACTCGGAGGTTTAATCCCCAAGCAATAGGGTCTAGCACACTGTGAATTTGTTCTGCTAATTCTCTTGTCGGAGTTAGAATCAATGCTTTTGGCAAACTAGGTTCACCTCGACCCACTCTTTCCAGCATAGGAATCCCGAATGCTAGTGTCTTACCGCTACCTGTGGGGGCTCTACAACAAACATCCCTGCCAAGCATCATGTCAGGTATGGTTTCTCTTTGAACCTCAAAAGGCTCCTCGAAACCTGCTCTTCTAAGCTCATGACACATCTGTGGACTAATTCCAAGATCTGAAAATTTGACCTTCATCGTCATGACCTCCGTCTCGAGCCCGTCTGCCAACCCTATTTAGCATCGGCTGTCCTTTTCTCGATAATACCCCAAACAATGGAGGTTGACTTACTCACCAGAATAAATCGGGGGACTAACAAATCATTATTAGAAGATGATTTGANAANCCNNCATGGGAAAGANAGGAGTCCTGTTAATCAATGTGGGTACTCCCGATGAACCAACTGTNAAATCTGTTAGAGATTANTTGAGAGAATTTCTTCTNGATCCCGATGTGATTGATGCCCCATACATCATTCGNCAGTTATTGGTCAGAGGNCTTATTTTGAGANTTAGGCCAAGGAAAATCGCACCNCTGTACCAAAAGATATGGATGGATGATGGCTCNCCNTTGAGAGTNTATTCNGATAGGATAACAAAGTCTCTNGACTCGATGATTGNTGANNTNGANTTTGAATTTGCNATGAGGTATGGNAATCCNTCGATANATNATGGACTAGANAAACTCAAGAAAAAAGGAGTTGACGAATTGTTGCTTCTTCCAATGTTCCCACACTTTGCTCAAGCAACTACTGAATCTTCNCTCAAACATTCCTACAAACAGCTGGCTAAGATGAATTGGAATCCCAAAATAATCGAAATGGGGCACTTCGAAACGGATGAGGATTATGTTATTCCATTAACAAAATCAATTCAGTCTCAAATCGACAAAGATACTCACTTGCTATTTTCCTATCATGGACTTCCCGTCTCTCACGTCAAAAGAATCGATAAATCGAAATCACATTGCCAAAAAGTAAACGACTGCTGTTCCATAAAATCTGAAGCAAACTCTCTTTGTTATGGCCACCACTGNATGGAAACCACACTNACTGTGGTTGGACTTTTGGGNTTATCCTCAGATGACTGGTCTCTGAGTTTCCAAAGCCGACTTGGTCCTGTAAAATGGCTTGAGCCATCCACTATGGACAAAGTCGAGGAACTTGTTAAACGAGGGGTGAAGAAACTAGCTATCGTTGCACCAGCTTTCCTAGCAGATGGATTGGAAACTCTTGAAGAGCTAGACATCGGCATTAGAGAGCATTTCATGGAATTAGGTGGAGAAGAACTCACTGTCATTAAGTGCTTAAACGACAATGAAGATTGGGTTGAAGGATTAGGTAAACTAATCACCAAGAGATTCGAAAATGCAGCGACTGCTTAGAATAATTCAGCAATCCTCTCTGCCTCAGCTACGACATGTGTAATTGCAACACCGCTGTAATTCCAGCCTGCATAAGACAAACTATCGTCAATNTGAATTAATTTTGACATGTAACCTGGCTTGTATTTTGGGATTCTTCTTTCTCCAATTTTAGTAAACAATACAGGATCTTTGGAAAGTAGATTATTAGCACAATCAAGAACCGATTTTTCATCGCCATCCCATCTGTTGTGTGGCACCATCAGTCTGAANAGGCGGTGATTTTCTGGACACCTTTTTGAGTTGTGCAAATCGCTTTCGTGCAAAATACCACTAATNGGAAGATTAGAATCTGGAATTAGTGTTCCATACCCAATCTCTATGTTTGTGACCTGTTCTTTTTTGAAACCNATAGCAAAAANCGATAAATTTGAGTGTTCGTTGACCTGATTTGGGTTTGGTGCTGTCCACAAAATAGATTCTAAGGGCACGCCATAGGNTTTTGAAACAGATATGGGAGANTCNGNCTCTTGACCTATTGCTAATGTTACATTATCNAGACTCTCAAGNGACTGGACNANACATTGCACAAGTGTTTTCATACCGCCATCAATAGAGGCAATTGATNCTTTTTTGGGAACAAAAATAGGGTATGTTGAATTATACAACTTTTTCAATTTAGATTTTTTAATCGGAGGCTCAGCACCAAATCTTGTAACTGAAGGGATTAGGAAATCCGCATCNACATTTTCTGATGTGTCATTCACAATNCCTANACACATCGCATCTGCAACCTGCTTGTTTGGTATTACTTCACTAACAGATTTTCCACCATTTCTTGAGCTTTTTATTGTACGCAGTAGTTTGAANGGCCCCATCTTGAAAATAAATTTCCAAGATAATTTTTGCCTTTTACCATTCAATAAAATCCACCTCGCTTTGGCTTGTGATTTTGANGGTTTGAACTCATTTTCAAGGCCTAAATCNCTAATTAAGCGCCAAAATGACGGGTGCGGGCGTGTGGCGTTAACAGCGAGATCGCAAATCCATTCANCCTNTTGCCATGTTCCAATTACGCCACCAAGTTCTGNGGATTTTTCGTGGATTATTATTTCGAGATCNGGTCGTTTTGTAGCTATNCGATAAGCGCAGCACAATCCNGANAGTCCGCCNCCAACAATTACTATTTTCGAGGATTTTGCAAAATTTCNGCTGATGAGTAATGGGCGACGCATTTCGTCTCCATATCTTACCCAGCTTTCCAAGTTAGACATACAAAATCACGATTAATATCCTATATCCAATCTNTGGGCTCGCGAAGAACTTCAAGCAACCTTTCTTCTTCGCTATTTGCGTCCACTTCGTGACAATATTCCCAACGAGAAGTAAGTGGAAGAGACATCAGTATGCTCTCGATTCTACCATTTGTNGTCAGACCAAATGTAGTACCTCTATCGTAAACAAGATTGAATTCTACATATCTGCCACGCCTTATTTGTTGCCATTCCTTTTGCTCAGGAGTGTAAGGCATGTCTTTTCTTTTTTCTAAAATCGGTATGTANGATGAAAGGAACGATTCTGCACAGTCTGTTACAAAANNGAAGCATTCCTCCTTTGACGCATTCTTTACATCATCAAAGAATATCCCCCCGANTCCTCTTCTCTCTCCCCTNTGTTTGATGTAGAAATAGTCGTCACACCATTGTTTGAACTTGTCGTAATCAGCAATTTCGTGCCTATCACATGCATCTTTGTGTGTCCTGTGGAAGTGTATCGCATCATCCTCGAAAAGATAACTTGGAGTTAAGTCAGCGCCGCCACCAAACCACCAACTGCCCGGCTTTTGGCCCTCTCCTCGCTCNAAATAACGATAATTTGCATGAACTGTTGGAGCCATNGGATTGTGTGGATGTAAAACTAGACTTACTCCTGTGGCAAAGAAGTCTAGATCAGATCCTGCGAGTTCATGTCCTCCTCCCATACTTTTTGCGGCCTGCTCACTAAG
Source organism: Methanobacteriota archaeon (assembly GCA_002694245.1). GTDB lineage: Archaea > Thermoplasmatota > Poseidoniia > Poseidoniales > Poseidoniaceae > MGIIa-K1. Next base: position 6,916 of record NZLM01000013.1, on the reverse strand, counting down.
TGTACCATGAACAACACTGACGTTTACACCAGCTTTTTCAAACACTTTACCNCCTGAAAAAACTCGNCTGCGTCCACCGCCACCTTCNTCTCTTGTCCATTCATCTTGACGATAGTCGACTTCGTCAAATTCTTTCAGTGCCTCGCAAATCTCATCTTGAATACGATGGACCATATCCACCATTTTCTGACGCAAATTTACTCACCTACAATTTCTCTAAGCACAGTTTCNACACACTCAATTCTGGCTGAAGGTGCNAAACCGTGACCTAAATTGAAAATGTGACCAGGTTNACTACCTGCTGCATTCAGAACTTCTTTTGTTGCAAGTTTGGCCATTTCTGTTGAGCCGTGTANCAAAGAGGGGTCTAAGTTTCCTTGGAAAGCAAACTTGTTTCCAAANTTTTGACGGTTTTCAGCGAGATTATCTCGCCAGTCTAGTGATATTGCGTTGAGGTCTAATTCTCGAATCGCAGAATGAAGGTGNCCNGAGCCTTTTGCATAATGGATGACAGGAGTATCATNACCNACNTTNTCTCTAAAAATTTCNATCGTNTTGGCTGTTGCTGGCATAGCAAATTCACGGTANATTTCCGGNGANAGTAANCCTGCCCANGTGTCGAATAATTGTACTGCNTCAGCGCCGCCATGCAACACTTGGTCCGCCAACANATCTCCAACNATCTCCCCCATTTTCATCAACATGTGCTTTGCTTTTTCTGGATTAGAGTAAATTTTAGCACGCGCATTGTGGAAGTCTTTGTCACCGGTCCCTCCTGANAGAAGATACATNCANATAGTCCATGGAGAACCAACAAATCCTAGCCTAGCATTCGTTTCTCCTACAACTTCGCCCACAGACTTGAGGCCATCTGCAGCCCATGGTGCGTGTTTTCTNGCGCTGAAGTTAGTCCAATCGTCCACNTCATCCAAATTGAAATCACTTATTCGGATTCCACCGCCATATTCTACATCGTATCCTAAGCTAGGTAATGGGGTTAATATGTCGCTNAATATNATTGCNGCATCTATTTTTTTGTATCTNTCGAGAGGTTGTAATGTNATTCTNGTGCATAAATCAACATCCATGCACCTTTCCCAAAAGTTGTGATNTGCTGCTAGTTTTCTATATTCTGGAAGATGGCGTCCAGCTTGTCGCATGAACCATACAGGAGTCCTGTCCACNGGCTCTANGTTTAGTGCCGAGACAATCCTTTGTTTGCCNTTCATTTTNACCACTCCATCTCNGTAAGAACCTCATCGAGTGCCTCTACCATTCCAAGAATATGTTGTTCATCGTGTACTGTAGCGATGAAACCTATTTCGTAAGCTGAGGGCGCTAACATGTAACCCTTTTCCAGCAAACCTTTGTGAACATCTGAGTACATTTTTCCAGCATCACTNGGGATTTGNTCTGCTCTTACTGGTGGATTGTTGTTACCTGGTGAAAACCAGAATAGACTTCCTCTTCTAACAAAACGCATTGGATTACCGTGTTTCTCTAGTACTGGTTCTACTGCATTTTGCAAAATTTCTCCCAAATTTTCGAGNCGGTCGTATGCTTTATCATCAAGCATATCCAATGTCATTATTCCTGCNGCCATGGCTAGTGGGTTNCCNGATAATGTGCCTGCTTGGTACACAGGACCAAGGGGNCTTAGGCTTTGCATAATCTCNCTCTTTGCCCCGTATGCTCCAACTGGCAATCCTCCTCCTATCACTTTGCCAAGTGCAGTTATGTCTGGCGTTACTCCACAAATATCTCCATAACTGCCGTCTTTGAATCTAAATCCACTGATTACTTCGTCAAATATCAACAGAGCGCCGTTCTTATCGCACAACTCCCTNAGTTTNGCTAGGTATTCATGACGTTGAACTAGAAGTCCATTATTAGCAGGTAGAGGCTCGATAACTACTGCAGCAATTTCANCACCATGTTCACTGAAGAGATATTCAACTGCATCAATATCGTCCAATGGCGCAACTAAAGTTGATGCAACAGTATCTTTTGGTATTCCTGGGCTNCTAGCAATTCCAAATGTAGCTAGNCCACTACCAGAGTTGACCATCAGAGAGTCAACATGGCCATGGTAACATCCTTCAAACTTGATCAACAAATCTCTACCAGTGTGACCTCTTGCTAGCCTTACCGCACTCATCACGGCTTCCNTACCAGATGANACAAATCTGACCTTNTCCATNTATGGAAAGCGGTTTTTTACTCGCTTTGCCAATTCAATCTCACCAATGTGNGGGGCACCAAACGANGTTCCTTTCTGCATTTTTTCGTANACCATGTTGATGATTTTTGGATGAGAATGTCCATGGACTAATGGCCCCCAGGATTGAACGAAATCTACCAATTCATTACCGTCAACGTCGGTAACTATTGCACCTGATGCGCTTTCAAAGTAAATTGGATTGCCGTGGACTGATTTGAATGCCCTAACTGGTGAATTNACACCGCCTACCAAATGGTTCAANGCTTCTTCGTGAAGNGTATCAGACTTTGCACGTTGCACGGTAACACCTCAATCAAACCATTTTCCTGACATGGCTTCTCGACAATGGTAGCTGACAATAACGTCGGCCCCNGCTCTAGCAAAGGAATAGAATATCTCTTGAACCATTGCTTTTCTCTCTGATTCATCTTCTGCTGAAGATACAACCATTGAATATTCTCCACTTACGTTGTAAACAGCAACCGGTTTTGATATTGTGTCAGCGACTTTTCTGACTACATCAAGGTAAGTNAGTGCGGGTTTGACCATNATTATGTCTGCACCTTCTTTCTGGTCAAGNCTTGCTTCAAAAGTTGCNTCCGNGTAACCGGATCTAATGTCCATTTGATGACTTCTCCTGTCACCGTGTGCAGGTGATGAGGATGCTGCTTCGCGAAATGGTCCATAGAAAGAACTTGCATATTTTACAGAATAGGATAAAATTCCAGTACTAGTAAAACCTTCAATCTCGAGAGCTTTTCTAATTGCTTTGACTCTACCATCCATCATGTCTGATGCTGACACATAGTCTGCACCTGCTTCAGCATGTGAAAGTGCGATTTTTACTAATTCTGNAATCGTTGAATCATTATCTATCTCNTNGTCGTGAATTACTCCACAGTGACCATGGTCTGTTGCAGTACATAGACAGACATCTGTCATAACAACAATATCAGAACCAAATTTACTCTTAAGTTGCCTAACTGCNGTTTGAAGTGGCATGCTTGAATCTGAGGCTTTAGTTGCCATTGGGTCTTTATCCTCGTCATCAACTACTCCAAACAACATGTGTGCTCTTATGCCCAATTCCATATCACTCTCTATTGTTTTGCACAAGACATCAACAGACTGTCTACTGATTCCTGGCATGCTGGAGATTGGATTATCCACACCAGTTCCTGANACTACGAAATGTGGCTGAACAAANGAGTTTCTAAGACTTGGAGAGAACAATAAATCTCTCCTAGCAGGGGTCCATCGGTTTATCCTTGGNCGTTTTTTCATTTTGTTCCACCCCGATTTGTTTTCCACCAATCTGAAACGAAATCNGCAGTTGGTCCCTGTAACACTTCAACCGAAGTTTCGGAGAAGTAGTCCATTGACGTGATCTGCTCTAATGATTGCTGGCCCATGCACAGAATACTTGTAGGTATTGGTAGACCGTTTTTAGCCCATGCTTTGGCAGATGAAGGAGAAGAAAGTAGTAGTACGTCATCTTGGTTTACCTCAAACTTGGATACGTCCTTCGGATTATTCTCATATCCAACCCAGGACTGAACAGAAAACCCAAGACTNTCTAGTCGATTAACAAAATCATTTGATCCTACGTTTGATTTTGGAACTAAAAGAGGTATGTCTCGAGATATATTTGAGTCAATATACTTNCTTAACTCTACAGAGTTTCTTGCTTTTGCACATATTGAAACAGTTACGCCTCGCTTGAAACATGCTCTTGCAGTTCCTTCACCAATAGCAATCCACTGGATGCGGCTGTACTGAGAATTATTTTTTGAAATCTCTANTGCACATTTTGCAGCAAATGGGGATGTGAGAACGAGGAGTGGCCATTTAGACCTCGNATGTTCTTCATTAATCACAGATGCCGGCCAGTTTTCTGGGATTGGATTCAGATCTATAACTGGCTTGTTTACAACATTAATTCNTTTATTGGCCAACACGGTTGCTAATCTTTCTGAATTCANAGTCGATACCAGTTTCGGACCAGCCAATTTCGTTTTCTTCGGTACTCTTTTTCCTTCTGGTAAGTCAGATGAAAACTCGGTAGTTTTACCGATATACCTTTTACTTTCAAATTGCAAACCATCTGAAAATTTAGTTCTCCANTCTTGTTCTGAAATTTGAACTGTCGCTTNGTTTCCATCGATTTTTACACCAGCAGGGTATTTGCAGCCGCCNCCAATTTTGTGCAAAATTTCCCTTTCCTTNGTGACGTTTNATTCTGTATCCNTATGATTCAAGATCTCTCTGANTTGTTTGTATTTTCCATAATCTTTCGATTTACAGTGGACTGANATTGAACCTTGACCGGGAGCAGTAGGCCAATCACTGTCTTTTATTCTAATAGCACCAAACTCAAGGATCCATGGNTCTAATGCACCAATTTGGTTTAGTCTAGCCAAGCCTATTTCAGCAAGAATAATACCGTCAATTCTNCCCTCTTTTAGTCGCTTAAGTCGTGTTTCTACCTGCCCTCTAACAGAGATTGGGATTATATCTGGACGAATATTCAGCATGAAGGACTGTCTCCTTCCNGAGACCGTTCCTACCATNCCATTCTTGGGAATTACCTCAAAAGCATCTTTTGAGGCCATTTCNGTAATTGANGAAAATAATTCTCCCAGAGAAAGATNATTTCCGTCATTTTTGAANATAAGTAAATCATTTGTACACCCCCTTTCCAGATANGCTAGATTTTTGATNTTGTCATCAAGGTCTACNGGTACATCTTTTGATGAGTGTACTGCAATATCTATTTCGCCAAGTAGTAATTTAGAATCTACAGCATGGATAAACTGGCCAACTGTTGATGCTAGATCGCCACCAAGAGACTTATCTCCAGAAGATTTGATACCGACTATTTCNGTTTTATAGCCCTTGGATATGAGTTCATCCTCGACTTTTCTAGCCTGCCACATTGCTAGAGTTGAGGTTCTTGTACCAATCCTCAAGTTCAAACCGTTACCTCCGGTAAATCCGGCATTTGGTCTATCTTGAAAATCTGTTCCTTGACATCTGAAACAACCCTGTTNAGTAATTTGGAGTTTATTGGNCGGTCAGTAGATANGACCATTTTTTCTAGTTCATTGGTGGCNAAAGGACCTTCTTGGTTGCATATCCATGTTGCAATCTCTCTAGAGAAGGCGCTTAGTTGCGGTTTTGATTGCTCCGCATATTCTGATTCTTCCCACTCGATTGCNAGGGATTCCATGGTTTGGTACATGTATGCTCTGAATTTTGCACGAGACCTGTCAGTAAGGGCAGTCAAAAATTTCTTTTCGATTTGTGTAATCATNAGTTCAGATCGGTCAAGTACTGATGAGTAATTCCATTCCTCTCCCATCTTGTGTGCAGCTCTAATCCAGTGGTCCATTCCGAGTAGTGTTTGGCTACTCCCTACACCTTCGGAATCGATTGAGGGAGGCCATGAAAAATCCATGACCGTTGCTGGATTTGAAACAGGAAGAGGATTGGATTGATTGTATGTTGCCTTATTATTCCTAATGGTAGAAATGACCAATGTGGGCTCAATATCGAGTTTCTGCCACTCATCGAGAGTTAAGATACTAACATGCGATGCAATTTCTTGATTTCTGAGCTTTGCTTCATCTGGAGATCTGGAGATAACATAGATCTTTGATTGATTTAGTGAAATCAGTGTCTCAACTGCTTTACAACCCATCTCTCCGAAGCCTAACACTAGGCAGATTGAGCCGCCTTCTCTTGATATCTCGGACTCAAGAGCATTAGTAGCGAGGTTTAACATAGATTCAGTAGTCTGATTAAACTCAAATTCTTTACGGATTAATCTGTTTGCAGAAACCACATGGTCGAAGAATGATCCATTAAAATCACTGATTATTCCGTGTTTTTTGTGCCATGCGACTGCGCCTCTGAATTGAGACATAACCTGTAGTTCTCCAATAATGAATGAATCGAGACCACTGCAAACCTTCACGAGGTTTCTCCAGACATCAATTCCAGCAAAATGATTAAACTCAGCGCTGTTACAATTTGCAACTTCAAGTACACTCTTCTCAAGTTCTTGCGAAGATACATTAAACCCAACATACAAAACTCGATTACACGTTGATAATTCAAATACTTCAGCATCTAAATTTTGTTTGATTTCTTTTATGAATTCAAGCCTTTGAGTTTTGCTCAATCCTTCTGTTGTCAGATGTTTTACTTGGTCAACATTATTTGAGTCTATTTTCATTGAGATCATGCTGACACTATCAATCAGTTCTTTTGGATTAGAGTGTTGACCAGCTGAAGCGTGAATAGCATGCCCAGAAAAGAATCTGGATAAATCAATTTTAGGCCCCCCTAAATTTGTAATGCTCTCCACCTCACACACCCCATCTACTTCCCCTTTATCAAAAGGAGTCTAAGTTGTCAACTCACAAAAAATCACAATGATATTTATTCCAATTCCAATCTTCCATATTTGAAGAAAAGAAGGTATTTATTCACCTTAATTAATCTCATTTTCATACCACAATTTACTAGTTGCAGTTGCATTATTGTTCAATTAAACAAATTTTATCAACCAGATAAATCGTAATATCCATGGTAAAAATGATGGCCTAGTAACCGAATAGAATAACAGAAGTCAATATAGCATAACATTTAGCCTTACACATGGCAAAAGCGGTATTAGGCGGAGGATGCTTC